>CAZGUL010000072.1:7157-10277 GCA_964529055.1 uncultured Spirochaetaceae bacterium | reverse complement strand
CCCTCGCAGACCGGGGAATCCGGCCCGACGCGGTTTTCTCGAGTTCGTCGGCGCGCACCCGTGAAACGCTGGAGATCATCTCGCCCCTCATCGGCTTTCCGTTCCGGGACATCGGCTTCGAGGACATCCTGTACCTGGCGCCCCGGGAAACCCTTCTCAATTTCATCCTGCACCTGGACGACCGGCTGGACCATGTCCTCGTGTGCGGGCACAATCCGGGCATGGAGGAAGCGGGGAAGCTCTTTCTCCGCGGAAAGGCCGAAAGTTTTCCCACCTGCGCATTTCTGGAGATCCGCTTCGCCGGAGATTCCTGGCGGCGGGCCGGTCCGGACACGGTGAAAAAAAATTTTTTCCTGACACCGAAGATGCTCGACGACGGCCCCGCACGGCGCGGCGCCTGACGCCGCCGGGAACGACGCTCCCGGCGGCGCCGGTCACTTTTTCGCCTTCAGATAATCCACGGCGGCCTTGAAATCCTGCCCGATCTTCCGGCCCGTGTCCGTCATCGGGTTGAAGGGCCCGCCGCTCATGTAGCTCGCCACGGGGCTCGTACCCCCCGAGGCGCCGCTCCCGGTGGTGACCGTCCTTTCCGCCTGCCGCGCGATGGCGAGGGAGTCGACGAAGGTGAGCTGGTCGGGTTTAAGGATCCTGTCCTCGATTTCGATCAGCATCGTCTCGGCGGCCTTCGGTTCCAGCCGCGGGATCTTCAGGATCGTCTCCGCCGACGCCAGGAGCGCCTTGACCTGCGCGGGGGCGAGGGCGAGTTTTTTCTGCTCCCTGTCCATGGTGTGAATGTAGCCGAAAATCCGGCCCAGGTCGTACACCACCTCGAGCTTCGCCCGGGCCGCGGCGACCGCCGGATCCTGGGTGGTCTGGCCGAAGGCCGCGCCGGCGGTCAGGAACGCCGCGGCGAGGACCGCGAAAAAAATCGGTTTGCGCATGTTTTTCTCCTTTTCATTCATGGAATCATTCGTATCTCAGGGCCTGTATCGGGTCGAGCCGCGAGGCGCGGTAGGCCGGATACCCTCCGAAAAAAAGTCCGATCAGCACCGAAAATCCGAAGGACAGGACCACGGACAGAACCTTCACCTCGCTGGCCAGGCCCCCGAAACGGGAAAAGGCCCAGGAGGCGCCGAATCCGAAGGCTATGCCGATGAGGCCGCCCCCGACGGACAGGATGACCGCCTCGGTCATGAACTGGGCGATGATGTCGCCGCTCTTCGCACCCAGGGCCATCCTGACGCCGATTTCGCGGGTGCGCTCGGTGACGGAGACCAGCATGATGTTCATGATGCCGATGCCGCCGACGACGAGGCTGATCGCCGCGATACCTCCCAGCAGGAGGGTGAATGTGCCGGCCACACCCTGCAGGGTGTCCAGCAGGTCGAGCTGGTTCGCCACGTAGAAGTCCGCCGAGTCCATGTTCGGTATCCGGTGCAGGCGCATGATCTCCTTTTCGATGGCGGTCTGGACGGGACGCATGACATCGGCGGAGGCGGCCTTGACGTTGACCAGGGCGTATTTCGGATCGCCGGAAACGTACCGCTTGAACGTGGAAATCGGGATGAAAACCGACGAGTCGGTGGTGGAGTTTCCCTTCGCCTCCATGACTCCGGTCACCCTGTACCCCAGGCCGTTCAGACGGATCTTCTGCCCCACCGGGTCCCCCGCGCCGCCGAACAGGTCCAGGTACACCTGGTGGCCGATGACCACCGCGGTCTTGCGGCCGGCCGCTTCCTGGGCCGAGAAGAAGGATCCCATCACCGGGCGCACGTTCCGGATTTCCGGGTACTCTATTCCCGTGCCGACGATGGTGACCGACATGTTGACCGCGGCGAATTTCGCCTGGCCGTTGGCGCTGGATTCCGGCGTCGCGAGTTCCACCAGGCCGGGACCCAGGCGGCGGACCGTTTCCAGGTCCTCGTCGGTCAGGGTCGGCTCGATGCTCGTCGTGGACCGCCGCACCAGGCTTCCGCCCCGGGGCTGGCCGGAGTAGACAAGGAGAAGGTTGGAGCCCAGGGACTGCAGGCTCGCCTCCACGGATTTCTGGGCCCCCGCGCCGAGGGCCAGCATCGCGATGACCGCGCCGGTCCCGATCATGACCCCCAGGGCGGTGAGAAAGGACCTGACAGTGTTGGCCCCGATGCTCCGCAGGGACATGCGGATATTTTCGAAAAAGGCTCCCGTTTTCATGCCGCCCACTCCTTCGACGGGACGTCCGCCAGGATTTTGCCGTCCTGTATCTGGATGATCCGGTCCGCCTGGCGGGCGACCTTGGGGTCGTGGGTCACCAGGATCAGGGTCGTGCCCTCCCGGTGGAGGGAATGGAAAAGCTCCATGATCTCAACGCCGGTCTTCGTATCCAGGGCCCCCGTGGGCTCGTCGGCCAGGATGATGGCGGGGTTTCCGGCCAGGGCCCGGGCGATGGCCACCCTCTGCCGCTGGCCGCCGGAGAGTTCCGCGGGAACGTGATGCTCCCGGCCTTCCAGGCCGACCCGTACCAGCATTTCCCGGGCCCTTTCCTTCCGCGTCCCGGCGGGAACGCCCTGGTAGATCATCGGGAGCTCCACGTTTTCCAGGGAACTTTCCCGGGGCAGAAGGTTGAAGTTCTGGAACACGAAGCCGATCCGGCGGCTGCGGATGTCCGCAAGCTCGTTCGGCGTCAGCAATGCCGTCTCCTCCCCGGCGAGAACGTAGCTTCCGCCGGTGGGAGAGTCCAGGCAGCCCAGGATGTTCATCAGGGTGGATTTTCCCGATCCGCTGGGCCCGACTATGGCGACGAACTCGCCGGACTGGATCGTGAAGGACACTCCGTCCAGGGCCTTGACCGTGGTCGGGCCCATCCGGTAGTGCCGCGACAGGTCTTTCGCGGTGATCATCGGGTGCCTCCCGCGCCGGGTATGGTGATGGGCAGAACGGACTTCTCCGCCGCGGCGCCGGCAGCCGCCGGGGTCCCCGCGGAAAGGGCGCCGGGAACGACGACCCGTGCGCCTTCCTCCAGGCCTTCCAGTACGACGATGCTGACACCGTCGTCGGCGCCGGTGACGATCCGCTTTTTGACGATCTCCCCGTTTTCCACCACATCTATGTAGCTCCGTCCCCGAACCGCCGAAACGCTCT
>CAZGUL010000072.1:0-7147 GCA_964529055.1 uncultured Spirochaetaceae bacterium | reverse complement strand
TCTTCGACGGCACGACCACGCCCTTGTCGGACCGGAGCAGGATCGCGAAGTCGGCGCTTATCCCCGGCCGAAGGCGGCCGCCGTCGTTCGGGACGACGGCGGAAACCGTGAATATCGAGATGTTGTTGACGATCTCCGCCATGGGGCTGACGGCCTCGACCGTCGTGGAGACCGGTTCCGGGCCCACCGAGTCTCCGCTGATCGAGACCTTTTGGCCTTCGGCGATTTTCGCGATGTCGAACTCGTCCACTTCGGCGGAAAACCGTATCCGGTCGATGTCGCCGAAAAGCGCGGCCTGCGCCCCGGCTCCCGTCAGGTCCCCCGGTGAGACATACATTTTCAGCACCGTGCCGTCGAAGGGCGCCCGTATCCGCGCTTCGGCAAGTTCGCTCCGGGCCCTGTCGGCGGCGAGGCGGGACTGTTTCACCTTGAGTTCCGCGGCTTCCAGGGCGAGCTCGGCGGTACGGGCCGCCTCCTCGGCGGTGAGGTAGTCGCCCGGGCTCAGTGCCCGGTTATCCAGGAGAATCTTCTTGTCCGCCAGGTCCTTGACGGCCCTGTCCCGGGCCAGGAGGGCCCTTCGGGCGTCGATCTCCGCCTGGGAGTGGAGGATTTCCGCCTGGGACAGGGAATTGCGCAGGACCGCATCGTCCAGGGCGGCAACGACATCGCCTTTTTTCAGCCGGGCTCCTTCCCGGGCGGCGAAGGTCACCACCGCGGCTGACTGGGTCCGGAGTGTCGCCTGCCGGTACGGCTCGGCGATCGCCGCGCCTTCCACCACCAGCGACACGGAGCCCTTTTTCGCTTCCGTCGTCATGGGGCCCGCCGCGGCCGCCGCGGAAGCCGCCGCCGCGTTTTTCGAACCGAAGTAAAACCAGGCCGCCGCGCCGGCGAGGGCCACGGCGATCGCCGCCGCAATTATTTTTTTCATGATCATCCTTCCTTTTCTTCTATTTCGCCGGGGCGGCGAAGGAGACTCCCGCAAGGCCCCACGCGTTCGCCGAGCCGATGAGGTTAAGGTACGCGGCCGCCAGGTCCAGACCGGCCTTTTCCCGGTTGTAGGCGGCCCGCGCCGAAAGGACCCGGTCCGCGGCCTCGTCCTCCGGGCTGACCAGCCCCAGCGAACCGCGGGTCCTTACCACCGCGGACGCTTCCGCGGCGGCGATGACGGCTCTTTCCGCCTCCGCCAGACTGTCCCGGGCCTTCACGAACGCAGCGTACCTGCTGCGCACCTGCAGGTCCGACATCTGTTCCAGCGCGAAGAGCCGGCGTTCCTCCAGGTCTATCGCCGCGGACAGGGCCGCCCTGTCGTCCGCGCCTGCGGCGGAAATCGCCATGTTCACCCCCAGCGCGAGTGTGAGGGAGTTGTCCAGAACGTCCGTCCCGCTTTTCGTCTTCCAGTCCAGGGTGTAAAAGGGCAGGAACGTGCTCGTGGAAATGGTCCCCGTCCCGGTGCTGAATCCGAGGGACGCCGAAGCGTCCTGAGTCGCGTAGGTGATCCTCGGAACGAAATCGAATTCCACGGCGGACTGGTACGACAGGCCGCGGCGGGCGGTCTCGACCTTCTGCCGCTGGGAGGTGAGCTCCGGAAGGGACGAACGGGCTTCCGTCATCAGACGGGACGGCTGCGGCGGGTCCCGGACCAGGCTCTCCGCGCCGGGGGCGTCGAAGACCGGAATCATGCCGTACGCTTCGCCCGTTCCCTGCCGGGCGCCGAGTCCCTGCCCGGTGCGGGGCGTTTCGAGTCCGGCGTGGTACGCCAGGTTGAACCAGGCGAGCCGCTGTTCCAGCCGGGCCCCCAGAAGTTTCTCCGCGGCGGCCTGGAATTCCGATTCCGCGTCGGTCTGCTCGGAAACGGGCAGAAGGCCCCGGGCGACTTTCTGCCGCACCGATTCGGCCTTCAGCCGGGCGTACTCGACCTCCTTTTCCCAGGTCCCGGCGGATTTCTGGGCAAGGTAGGAGGCCGCGTAGGCGGTGAACAGTTCCGTGTACGCCCGGCCGTAGGCCGCCTGGAGTTCCCTGTCGCTCAGAATGAACTTCTCCCCGGCGGCGATCCGCCTTTCCCGGTCCTCCTCCGTCGTGCCCAGGGGTATCTGCAGGTCCCCCGAAATCCCCGTCTGCACGACCTCCATCCTGTCGTCCGGGTCGCCGAACTGGACGGAGGGGGAGAGCCCGATCCGGGGTCCCCTCCTGCTTTCGGCCGACGCGAGCAGGGATCCGGCCATGCTCTTCGCGATGACGGCCTGCCTGACGGTTTCATGGTTCCCGGTCCGCGCGGCGACCTCCGGCCATGACAGGCGTTCGGGGACGGAGGAGGGGGGAGCCGGGGTCTGGGCGGCCGCCGCGACGGCGACGGCCAGGAGGAGCGTGATCAGCGGCTTTCTTTTCATTGAAAACTCCTATATATAGAAAATACTATATAAAATGGTTAAAGACAAGCCCCCTCCGCCGGTCCATCCCGGGGCGGGCAATTGTTTCCCGCTTTACACCTCGATCCGGTCTCCGGCCGCGAAGAATTTGACGACCCCCGGCCCCAGGGCGCCGGACATCGCGGCGGTTTCCTTCAGTCCCGAGCAGTGGATGGGGCCCAGCATGGGGGGATTTTCTTTCTTAAGCTCCGCGATGGTGTTTTCCAGGCGGGCCTCCGAGGCCCCGATGAGATGGAGTCCGCCGATGACCCCCAGGAGCTTTTTGTCGGGGACTTTTTCCTTCACATACCGCAGGGTGTTCACCAAACCCGAGTGGCAGCAGCCGCAGACGAGATAAAAGCCCTCGCCGGGTTTTTCGATCACGATGGATTTGTCGTCGGTCACCGGGTCCTCCGCGAGACGACCGCCACGGCTGGAGTAGAAGCCCGCGCTGGCTTCCTTCTCGATGTCCACTTTCCGGGGTATCTCGCCTGTGACCCAGAGGTCCGGCGCGAGCCGGACGTCGTTGGCTGCGGGAAAAAGGGACACGGTTTCCGGCGGGAAATCGGAGGGCTGCATCCGGGCCCCGATGGGGTGGAAGGCGGGCTTCAATCCCGCCTTCGGAAGAAACGCGTCGGGGTGGTGCAGGACGGCGACCCGATGCTTCAGCCTGCCGACAAGGGGCATCAGACCCCCGGTGTGGTCGTGGTGCCCGTGGGAGAGCACGATCGTCGAGAGCCGGGACCAGTCGATGCCGAGCTTTTCCGCGTTCCGGAGCATCGCGTCTTCCGTGCCGCCGGTGTCCAGGAGGACCAGGGATCCGTCGGAAACGCTTTCCAGCGCGAGGGCCAGGCCGTGTTCCGCCTCCAGGCCGGACGTGCGGACATAATTGTTGATAAGAATAGTAATTATCCAGGACGGTTTCATTTTATTCCTCCGTGTTTCCAGTGTAGGATCTTGCGCCGGGGAATGCAACCTCCGGTTTCTTGCCCCTCTTCGAAAAAGTTGGTAGAATGGCCCCGGCCCCCCGACAGCAGGCAAGGAGACTTTCATGAAAGCGGTTGAACTCGCGAAAACCTACAACCCCAAGGACTTCGAGGACAGGATTTACGACTTCTGGTGGAAGGGCGGGTATTTCCAGCCGAAAGGCGACCCGGGGAAAAAACCCTACGTCATCGTGATTCCTCCGCCGAACGTCACCGGCGTCCTCCACATGGGGCACGGCCTGAACAACTCGCTGCAGGACATCGTCATCCGCTACCACCGGATGCTCGGGGAGCCGACCCTGTGGGTGCCCGGCACGGACCACGCGGGAATCGCCACGCAGAACGTGGTGGAAAAAAGGCTCGTCGCCAGGGGAACGAGCCGGCGGGAAATCGGCCGGGAGAAATTCGTCGAGGAAACCTGGAAGGTCGCCCGGGAACACAAGGCGATCATCATCAGGCAGCTCCAGAAGATCGGCTCCTCCTGCGACTGGAGCCGGGAGCGCTTCACGCTGGACGAGGGGCTTTCCCGGGCCGTCCGGGAGGTTTTCGTCACCCTGTACGAACGGGGCCTGGTGTACAAGGGAAGCTACCTGGTCAACTGGTGCTCCTCCTGCGGGACGGCCCTGTCGGACGACGAGGTGGAACACCAGGAGATGCACGGCAGGATGTACCACATCCGCTACCCCTTCGTCGACGGGACCGGCGCTGTGGAAATCGCGACGACCCGGCCGGAAACCCTGCTGGGCGACACCGCCGTGGCGGTGAATCCCGACGACGGGCGATACCGGGACCTGGTGGGAAAGAAGGTCGTCCTGCCCCTGGTGGGGAAGGAAATCCCCGTCATCGCGGACTCCTACGTGGACACCGCCTTCGGCACCGGTGTCGTCAAGATCACCCCGGCCCACGATCCCAACGACTGGGAAATCGGCAAGCGCCACAAGCTGGAGCTGGTCAACATCCTGAATCCCGACGGCACCCTCTCGTCCTCCGTCCCCGCGAAGTACCGGGGAATGGACGTGAAGACCGCCCGCAAGGCCGTCGTGGCGGACCTCAAGGAGGGCGGCTTCTACACCGGCGACAAGGAGCACCTGCACCAGGTGGGGCACTGCTACCGCTGCGACACGGTCATCGAACCCTTCCTGTCGGAGCAGTGGTTCGTCAGGATGCGGAGCCTCGCGGACAAGGCTCTGGAAACATGGCGCCGGGGCGAAATCATCTTTTTCCCCCGGAAGTGGGAAAACACTTATACGCATTGGCTCGAGAACATCCGGGACTGGTGCATTTCCCGCCAGCTCTGGTGGGGCCACCGGATCCCCGTGTGGACCTGCGCCTCCTGCGGCGAAACGATGGTCCTCCGGGAGGACCCGGCGGCCTGCCCCAAATGCGGCAGCCTGGACATAAAACAGGACGAGGACGTCCTGGACACCTGGTTCAGCTCCTGGCTCTGGCCGTTCTCGACCCTGGGCTGGCCCGACAAGACTGAAGATCTGGCGAAATTCTACCCCACCACCGCCCTGGTGACGGGCTACGACATCATCTTCTTCTGGGTCAGCCGGATGATCATGGCGGGCCTGGAATTTCTGGAGGCCGCCCCGTTCCGGGACATCTACATCACCGGACTCGTGCGCGACCTGCAGGGGCGCAAAATGTCGAAGTCCCTGGGCAACGGCATCGATCCGCTGGAGGTCGTGGGCGAGTTCGGGGCCGACGCGATGCGCTTCACCCTGGCGTTTCTGGCCGCCCAGGGACAGGACGTTCTGCTGGGAAAGGAAAGCTTCGGCGTGGGTTCCCGCTTCGCGAACAAGCTGTGGAACGCGTCCCGATTCCTGCTGATGAACCTGGAGGGCCGGGAACTCCTGGATTACGCCACCGTCCCCCGGAACGACGTGGACAAGTGGATCATCCACCGGCTCAACGAAACGGCGAAAACCGCGGGCGAGGCGTTCCTGAACTACCGGTTCAACGACGCGGCCTCGGCCTGCTACGAGTTCTTCTGGAACGAATTCTGCGACTGGTACATCGAATCGACGAAGCTCTCGCTGCACTCGGACGACGGGAACGAGAAGAACCGGGCGGTCACCCTGCTGGTGGGAATCCTGGAGGAGACCCTCAGGCTCCTTCATCCCCTTCTGCCGTTCATCACCGAAGAGATTTACCAGAAACTGCCCCGGCGGTCGGAGGCCTGCGTCACGGCGGACTATCCCGTTTACGATCCCGGCCGCTCCCATCCCGCGGAAGCCGAATCCTACGCGGTGCTCCAGGAGATGGTCCGGCTGGTCCGCACCCTGCGCAGCGAGTTCACGATCCCGCCGGACCGGAAGATCCGGGTTGCAGCGAAGGTGGAGCAGGGTTTCTTCGCCTTCGATTTCCTCCGCCGCCACGAGGAACTCCTGAAGCTCCTCATCGGGGCGCAGGACGTGACCGTGAGCGAGTCCCAGGTCCAGGAACCCGGCAGTGTCGCCGTGGTCGGCACGGGTTTCGAGGCCTTCGTCTTCATCCGCGATGCGGTGGACGTGCCGAAGGAGATCGAGCGTCTCCGAAAGGAACTCGGCAAGGCGGAGGATTTCGCCGCCGGGATCGAACGGAAGCTCTCGAACCCCTCCTTTCTGGCGAAGGCCCGGCCGGAGGTCGTGGCGGAACAGCAGGCCAGGAAGGAAGACACGGCCCGGAAAATCGAAAAAATGAAGGAATACCTGGCGGACCTGTCCTAGTCTTTATCCCATGACGCCCGGCAGCGAGATGAAGAGCATCAGGCAGACCGGAAGCACCGCGATATAGACGATGTAGGTCACCAGCAGCGCGAAACCCACGTAGTCCTCGTTGTTTTTGCCCCGGGAGGCCAGCACGGAAAGGCTCGTTGCCGGCGGGATGACCATCTGGAGGAAAAGCACCCAGTAGTGGGCCGGCGACAGCCGGAGGGGACGGAGGACGAGGAAGTAGGCCGCGAAGAACAGGGCCGGCAGGATGAGGAGCCGCACGGCGGAAACGTGGAGGGATACGCGGAGAAGGTCTTTTCTGTTTTCCGGCCGCACGTGCTTCAGGTTCGCGATCGTCGCCCCCAGGCACAGCAGCAGGAGGGGCGGAACGACGCTTCCGACGCTGTTCAGGGCGGAATAGACGTGAAAGAACGGCAGCTTTTCGTCCAGGAGCCAGACCTGGAGCCCCGTCACCGTCACGAAGAGCCCGCCCAGAATGCCGAAAACCGGCGGCGTCACGAGCTTGCGGAGCTTCAGCGGCCCCGGGATGCCCCCGCACATGTAGTTGCCGCCGCCCCACAGGAAGGGGCTTCCCACGAGCATGTAGGTGCCGATGTAGAGCAGGGGAGTCGTGACCCCGAACCTGTCCTGGAAGGCGGGTATCGTGGCGGGAAAAAGCTCGGCCAGGAAGAGCGGGATGAAACCCGCGTTGCCGAAGATCGCCATGGCCATGGCCGTGTTTTTCAGGTTTCCCGTGTACCCCAGGGCCGAAAAAAAGGACCACGCCACCGCCACCGTCGCCAGGGAAATGATCACCGCCGCCACGGGAAAGAAGAGGCTGGACACGACGTCGTTGATGTCTGTCCGCGCGACCCGGGTGAAATAGTACAGGGGAAGGGCGATCCGGACGAGGAATTCGTTGAGCTGGCTGAAAAATTCGTTTCCCAGACGGTTCTTCGCCCGGAGAATGTAGCCGAAGAAGGACATGGTCACCACCTGGATGACCGCGAAGAGCACGGGTATGAAATACGTCGCCATGTTCTATCCGAATATCCCGGCC
>CAZGUL010000071.1:0-10287 GCA_964529055.1 uncultured Spirochaetaceae bacterium | reverse complement strand
CATGGCGTCCACCGACCCGAGGTCCGCGGCCTTCCCGTACCACTTCAGCGCTTCACGGCCGTCCTTCGGAAGGGAGGCGCCGCCGTCCAGATACAGGTTGCCGAGTTCGAGCATCGCTTGGAGGTCCCCCGTGTCGGCCTCCCGGCGGTACATTTCGACGGCCTTTCGCGCATCCGGCGGGAGGCCGGGGCCCCCCTCCCTGTATAGGCGGAGAAGCTCGCCGAGCGCGAATTCGTCCCCCTTGTCCGCCGCTTCCCTGTAGACCGCCGCGGCCTTCTTCGCGTCCGCCGGGAGCCCCGGGCCGCCGCCTGCATACAGCTCGGCGAGTTGCGTCAGGGCCTCGGTTTCCCCCTTGTCGGCAAGGCCGCGGTAGAGATCCGCCGCCTTTTTCGCGTCCGCCTTGAATCCCGGCCCGCCGTCGATGTAAACCCGGGCGAGGCCGTACGCGGCGTATGTCTCCCCCTTGTCCATGGCGGCGCGATACCACTTTGCCGCCTCGCCGGCGTTTTTCGGAAGACCCGGTCCTCCCTCGGCGTAGAGGTTCCCGAGGGCGGCCAGGGAGGACGTTCTGCCCTTCTCCGCCGCCTTCAGGAGCCACTTCGCCGCTTCCGCGGCGTCCGCTTCCAGGCCGGGGCCGCCGTACCGGTAAACGGAAGCGAGAAGACCCATGGCCTCCGCCTCCCCCTGCTCCGCGGCCCTGTGGTACCACTTCGCGGCCTCCGGGGCGCTGCGTTCCACACCCCGGCCCTCCTCGTGCAGGGAGCCCATGATGATCTGCGCTATCGGGTGCCCGGCCTCGGCCGCACGGCGGCTCCAGGAAACACCCTCCTCCCTGTCCGCCGGCAGGCCCGCTTCGGCCAGACCTTCACCCAGGTGAAAGAACGCGAGACCCAGACCGGTGTCCCTGTCCCCGGCCTCCGCGATCCGGCGGAGCTCCGGCAGCTTTCCGGCGGCGAGCCGCAGCCGGCGCACCGACTCCGTCCTGTTTTCCGATCCGAACTCCCGCGCATAATGCAGAATGCCGATCCAGAGGACCGCCGGAGCGTATCCCTCGTCGGCGGCGGGGAGGATGAGCTTCTCAAGCGAATCGGAGACATTCCCCCTGTTGAGGCTGTCGAGGCCGCCGTTTCGGAGCGACTCCATGCCCTGCCTGTAAGACTCCAGCGCCTTTTTCGACACCCGCGCCCCGGCCGCGTCGCCCGCGGCGGCCGGGGGCGGCGCGCTTTTCCCGCCGGCCCCCGGCGCGAGAAACGCGGTGCCGAAGAACTGGCTGTAAATCGCCGGGACCTGGAGGCCCCCCGTGGCGGACTGCACGGAGGCGCCGGTGCGGTTAAAAATTTCCTTCACCTCCAGACCCGGCTCTCCCAGGTGCTTCAGAAGCTCGGAGGTGAAAACCCCGTTCCTCCCCGTGCCGTCCAGGGCGGCCTTCCCCGCGCTGGTGGCGTACACGATGATGCTGCCCGGAGGCTGGACGCCCGCCACGGAGAGCCCCCGGGTGCCCGACCGGGCCCACGAAAAGGGATTGTCCCGGCACGCGTCAAGGATGACCAGGTTGAGCCCGTTTCCGGCCTCCTGCATGGTGTCCAGGACCGACTGGGCGGAGAGCGCCTTTGTCTTGAGGTAGGCCTCCGTGGGGATTCTCGCGTCCGCGGGAACGAGATAATTGACCCCGCCGGACTGCACGCCGTGGCCGGCGAAAAAGAAAAAGCCCACCGCGTCCTTTGCGGTGGACAGCCGGTTCCCGAGCCTTACCACCGCGTCCTCCATGGACGGCAGGTCCGCGTCGATCAGGGTTTCCACCGTGAAGGCAAGTTTTTCCAGGACCGCCGCGACGTCCCGCGCGTCCGCCGCGGGGTTCTTGAGCCTGCCCAGTTCCCGGTAATTGCCGTTGCCCACCACCAGCGCGTACCGGGCGTTCGCCGCGAAACCGCCGTTCTGCGCGCCGGCCGGGAAGCCTGCCGCGGCGATCACCGCGGCGATGAAAACAAGTTTTGTCAGCATCGCTCTCCTCTCCGATATACGGTATTCTACAAGCGCCGGGACGGGAACGCAAGTTGCGGCCCGGCACGGAGAAGAATTATAATGGAGCCAGGAGAGAAAAATATGAAAAAAATTGCGGTCGTCCTTCTGTGTCTCGCGGTTTCGGCGGCCGCGGGTGCGCAGGACCTGAACCTGAAAAAGAACGCCCGGATCAACGTTATCGTAAACAACATCGTCATGGCGAACAGCGAGATGGAAAAGATCATCGGGAAGTACAATCTGGTCATCAACACCGCGAACATCAACAATTCGGCGAGGACCGGCGATTACCAGGTGTTCGCTTCCGACGAAAACCTCTTCGCCGTCATCGCGGAGATCGAGAGGCTCGGCCTCACGGACCTGAAGGAAATAAAGTCGATAAACTTCACCGCCGCGGTGGAATCGACCACCTTCGATCTGGAACACCTGAAAAAGCAGAAGGAGATTTACGGCGGCGAGCTGTCGTTGATGAACAAGAGCGACGAATCGTACAACGAACTCTTCGCGAAGGAAAGGGACCTGGACGAGAGGATCTACGGGACGGAAAAGGAAATCCGCGACCTGGTCACCGGGACGCGATATTCGGTCGTCAGCGTCAAACTGTCGGAACGGAAAATCCAGGACCTGGATTCCCGGGACGAGTTCGGCGGTTTCATCAACATGCCCGGCGCGGAAACCAAGATCCTGGTCTTCGAGAATTCCGACGATCCCGCCCTGAGTTCCGCCTACGTCGGCGGCTCCCTGCGCTACATGTTCACCAAGGGGCGGATGTACGCCCTCATCGGCGTCATGAAGCCGGTCGAGAAGGGAAGCGGGGACGACGCGGTGAGCGACATCGTGACCTACTCCTTCGGCAAGGATTTCTATCCCCGGTATTTCGGCCAGGGCAGGAACACCTTCTTCAATCCCTTCAGCGGACTCGAGATCGGCGGACTCATCCTGACCTCGAAGAACGACACCCAGCACATGGCGTTTCTGGAGCCCCACATCGGCGTTGAGATATTCAAGAACAAATACGTCATCGTCGACACCCGGGTCGGCTACGTTTTCCCGCTGGACGAGGAGTTCATCAAGAGCCGCCGGGGACTCACGGCCAACCTGTCGATCAATTTCGTGTTCTAGCGTCTGGACATCCAGACGTTAAGATGTTAATTTGTAATTATGCAAACAACAGTCAAGCGCGCCACGATTTATCTTGAGCCCGTCGTCCACAAGGCTTTGAAACTAAAAGCCCTGGAGACATCGAAAACCATGTCCGAACTCGTCAACGAGGCGGTAAAGGAATCCTTCTCCGAGGACGCAGAGGACCTCGCCGCGTTCGAGGAACGAGCCGCCGAGCCTCTCGTCAGTTATGAAGACATGGTGAAAAGGCTCAAGAGAGATGGGCGAATATAGGATATTTTTCAAGAAGTCCGTGGAAAAGGATTTCGCTTCTATTCCGAAAAAGGATGTTAAGCGTATCCTCGACCGCATCAAGACCCTTGGGCGTAATCCGCGTCCTCCGGGTTGTGAAAAGCTGACAGGGCAGGAAAGGTACCGCCTGCGGCAGGGAAAATACCGGATCGTCTACGAGATCCTGGATGAGGAAGTTACTGTTTTGATCGTGATGGTAGGTCACAGAAAGGATATTTACCGATGAGCAGGGTCACCCTTTCCGGTAAATTTAAGGTCACCATTCCCAAGGATATTCGGGAAAGCGCCGGGCTGAAAGCCGGAACCGTCATGGAAGTCATTACCTACGGAAACCGGATAGAATTCATTCCCCTTCGGCCCATGAAAGCCCTGAAAGGAATTTTTAAAGGGATCGATACCGACATTGAACGAGATGAGGACAGGGCCTGAATATCGTCGATTCCTCGTGCTGGCTTGACTATCTGGCGGGAATCCCCGACGGAGATTTCGCCGCGGCCGCGATCGAGGATACGCGGTCCCTCTGTGTCCCGACGATTATCTTGTATGAAGTATTCAAAAAACTTCTCATCGAGACAGATGAGGATAAAGCCCTGCTCGCCGCGGCGCACATGAAGCAGGGCAGGGTTGTCGAGTTGGACGCCGATCTGGCGATCCTGGCGGCAAAAATCGGCAGGGAGTATAAACTGCCCATGGCGGACAGCATCATTTACGCCGCCGCGAAAAAAAACGGCTGCGTCGTCTGGACCCGGGACCGGCATTTCCGGGGATTGGACGGTGTCGAGTTCTTGGAAAAGGTTTGAACCTGCGGGCGGATGGGTAAATTGCGCGCTCTTTTAATTTCTAATTTTTCAGCAGAGTTTATCTGGTCTCGCCGATTCCAATCAGGCACAGCGGATATCTTCTATTTTTTTTTCACCAACCTAACAAATTGATTGACAGGGTATTTCCCATGGTTTACCATACGTAAAACTGGTAAACCAGTTTTGGGAAAAGTCACACTTTGCTTCGGAGTAGAATAATTGACGAAAACCGCGCTAAAAAAAATAAAACAGCTCATCGCAGAACGCGGACTCAAAACAGGCGACCGTCTCCCGTCGGAACGGGAGCTCAGCGAGGAGTTGAAAATACCCAGGAGTTACATCAGGGAAGCGGTCAAGCGAATGGATTTCATGGGGATCGTAAAAGTCTACCCGCAACGAGGGATTTTCGTGGAAACGGGATCGAACATATTCCTGGAAGGTTTGCTCGCGAGCAAGCTGAATATAGACTTTCTCGATATCCGGTCCCTTCTGGAAGTCAGGGCTTCGATAGAAGTGACCGCCGCGAGACTGGCGGCAAAGAGGGGAGATGCCCTTTCAATCGCTAAATTAAAAGCGGTTTTGGACGAATTTATCGCTCAATCACGAAGGGATGTGCCGGGATCGAAGGAAGAAGCGTTCTTATATGCGGAAATTAACTGCAGGTTTCATTTGGAAATAGCCGAGGCTTCGCGAAACAGCGTCGTCATAGCTTTAATGAAATTGATTCTTCCGGATGTTCTGGCTTTTTCACGCAATAATTTCGGCGCCTATACATCGGAAAGGGTTGACCTGGTGGCAAGGGAGCATGAAAGTATTTTCCAAGCCATTCAGGAACATGATCTCAACAGAGCTGAAAAAGCGATGCAGGTTCACATGTTGAAAATGATCCGCATCGCGGAAGGATTGGATAAGATATTTACCAATACTGTTGCGCTCAATCAGCACGGCGAGGTGCTGAAAAAATAAACTGGAGGATGAGTATGTTAAAAAGAATCGGTGTCTGTACAGTTGCCTTTTTGTTGGCAATATCCATGGCGGTATGGGCTGCCGGAGTGAAGGAGGGGGGAACAAGCGCTCCCAAAATGATGAAAATTGCCTCAACAGGAGGTACGAAGAGCCTGAGAGGCGATGCGCTGAAATATTTCGAGGGTCTCGTGGAACGGAATTCCGGAGGTAAAATCGATGTCGCTCTTTTTCTTGACAGCCAGTTGGGCAGCGATGAAGACAATACTATGCAGCTCGAGACTGGTGCGATTCAAGGAGCTCTTAATGGGACGATGCCTCATTTTACATTTTTCCCGGAAATGAGAATCGAATATTACCCCTTCGTCTATGATAATTCCGATCATTTGATTAAGTTTTACCACAGTGCCACTGTCAAGGCCATGGATGATAGATTGATAAAGGAACACAAGATACGGCCCGTTTCAATAGCAGTCAGAGGGCCGCGGCATATCACTTCGAACAGGCCTGTCTACAAACCCGAAGACATAAAAGGTCTGAAATTCCGCGCTCCCGGCATGGATATCGTCGTGAATGCCTGGAAAAAACTTGGCGCTGACACGATTGCAATGCCTCTCACGGAGCTTTTTGGAGCCATGCAGCAGAAAATGGTGGATGGACAGGAGAACCCGATCGACAATATCTATTCCTGGGGATTATATGAAGTTCAAGAATACATCTCCCTTACATACCATACCTATTCCGCGAGGATTCTCTATGTAAATGAACCTTTTTGGCAGTCTCTTGATTCAAACCTGCAGAAGATTGTCAAGAACGCGGGAGACGAGATGGCGGTCATGATACAGAACAAGATAAAGGAAGATGATGAGAAAAAACTTGCTGAAATGAAATCGAAGGGCCTCAAAGTGATTGAGGCCGATGTTGGGGCTTTTAAGAATGCCTTTGTAGAAATGATTAAAACATTTCCGGAGCTGGACCAGAAAATGTTCAACCTGATTCAGGACATAAAATAAACCGGAATTCGCATATTCGCGCAGGAGGCTCTATGAGTCACCTGCGCGATTTCGTATGAAACCCATCGCGGGGAGGGGCGTGCAACATGAATGGAATACGCGCAGGAATTCGATTTTTATGCTTTCTGATTTTATTGGCGATACTTGTCGTAATATCCGTTCAGATTGTGATGCGTTATCTTTTCAACAATTCCTTGCTTTGGGTTGAGGAATTCGCCAAGTTCGGCCTCGCATGGTTGGGTTTTCTGGGTGTAGGATTGGCGGTCATGACGCGCACTCATGCGGAGGTCGATTTTTTTCTGAAGAAATTGCCTGGACATGTGGGGAATAAAGTCGCGATTCTGGTGCTAGTTATATGTGATACCTTTTTTCTGTTTCTCATTTACTATGGGATAGAGCTCGGTTTTCAGCAGTTTCCCGTAAAATCTCCGATTCTGAAATGGAGCATGGCTTTCCAGTTCCTGGCTGCACCTGTGAGCGCAATGTTCATTGTTCTTGATCTGACGCTAAAGATTTTCAGAAGCATTCAAGAAAATTCCATATTTTCACCAAAGCGAGAGGTCGAATGATGGCCCAGTCAATCATTATCATATTGTTTTTTGTCCTTATTGTTCTTGGTGTTCCGATTGGCATCGCACTCGGTCTGACAGCCATCATCTTTTTCGTATCGTCCGGAACCATACCCATGATGATGCTGCCCCAGCGGATGATCGTAGGTTCGACGGGTTTCATCATTCTGGCTGTTCCATTCTTTATTCTTGCAGGGCAACTCATGAACACGTCAGGAGTTACCCGCAGGATTTTTCATTTCGCGGATTGCCTCGTCGGCCACATCAAGGGTGGTCTGGGTCATGTCAATATTATCGCTAGTCTCATCTTTTCCGGAATGTCCGGTTCCGCCATCGCCGATGTCGCCGGTCTTGGCACCGTCGAAATTGCCGCCATGAAGGAGAAGGGCTTCGATTCAGGATTCAGCGCCGCGGTTACCGCCGCTTCAGGTATTATCGGCCCGATCGTTCCCCCAAGTTCTCCCTTGATCATTTTCGGTGTTACAGCGAGCGTTTCCGTCGGTTCCCTTTTTATCGCGGGATTTCTTCCGGGACTTGTATTGACGGCTTCTCTTATGATTGTGACGTATTTGCTTGCGATAAAAAATAAATATCCCATAAGAAAGCGAGCCCATCTGCCGGAACTATGGAAAGCATTCAAGGATTCCTTCTGGGCTCTGATGACCCCCGCCGTAATTCTGGGAGGAATATTCAGCGGAATCTTCACTCCCACCGAAGCATCCGTCGTTGCGGTGGTTTATACTCTTTTCATTGGACTTGTAATTTACAAGGAAATAAAAATCAAGGATATCCCGGCGATCTTTGGGGATGTCGCCAATGAAACAGGAATCGTTATTCTTTTGCTTGCGGGCGGTTCCGTTTTCGGGTGGGCCCTGGCCATCGAACAAATACCGGGAATGATTGCGAAGCTCGTGCTTTCATTTTCCAGCAATGCCGTAGCGATTATGCTCATCATTAACGCGCTCCTGCTTCTTATAGGCTGTTTCATGCCTCCGGTTCCGGTCATTCTGATATTGGGTCCGATATTGCTGCCCATCGTCACCGAATTGGGATATAGTCCGATTCATTTCGGCATTATCATGGTTTTTAACCTCATGATCGGTCTCCTCACCCCGCCGGTAGGGTCACTGATTTACGTCTCAGCGAGAATTGCGCGAATTTCCTTCACGGAGGTGATTAAATCCCTTTTGTATTTCTACCCCGTTCTCTTTATCGTTCTCATTATCATAACATTTGTTCCAGAGCTTTCCCTGTGGCTGCCCGGGTTGCTTGCAAAATAAATACGATTTTTAATCTTTACGTATAGGGAGTTTTATGTCATCAATGGAAGCCAAACCGAATATTTTATGGATATGCACCGATCAGCAGAGATACGATACCATCGGGATTTTAGGAAACCCCCATATTCGGACCCCGAATATAGATCGCCTTGTGGAGAAAGGCACAGCCTTTCTGAACGCCTATTGCCAAACACCGATCTGCACTCCGAGCAGGGCCAGCTTCCTCACCGGTATGTACCCGAGTACGGTTCACGCCTGCCTGAACGGAAACGATTATTGGTCCGATGCCGCTCCTCTTTTGCCTTACATGCTTTCCGACTCAGGGTATGACTGCGGTCTGGTCGGAAAGCTGCATCTCGCCGGGACGTACAATCGTTATGAGCCGAGGAAGAACGATGGGTACCGTTACTTCAAATGGAGCAGCTCGCCGATCGATATGTGGGAAAAAGGACATGATTACGCCGATTGGCTGAAAAAGAAGGGGTATTCCTTAAAGGATTTTGCAACCCTTCCCAATGGGGACAAATACATCGACATAGAACCGGGTATCCCCGGTCCCCTGCATCAAACGACCTGGTGTGCCGATGAAGCGATTCACTTCATTGAAAAGGAGGCCAAGAGTCCCTGGCTGCTGAGCGTAAACCCCTACGATCCGCATCCGCCGTTCAATCCCCCGAAGGAATATCTGGACCGTTTTGATATTGATAAAATGCCTGGGCCGCATTTCCGGGAATCGGATATGGCCAACCAGGAGCGGCTGGGAAAGGTTGACTTTCAGACTTTCGTAAAGCATCCCGATGAATTCAACGGCAAAGCTATTCAAGCCGCCTATTACGCCATGATCGAACTGATAGATGAAAATGTCGGCAGGATCGTGGCCGCCCTGGAAAAGTCCGGGGAAATCGAGAACACCATCATCATTTTCATGAGCGACCATGGAGAAAGCCTTGGGGACCACGGGCTTGTATTGAAGGGCTGCAGGTTTTATGACGAACTTACTAGGGTGCCCCTGATTATTTCATGGCCGGCGAAATTCAAACAAAATCTCAGATGCCCCGCACTGGTTCAGTTGAACGACATCATGCCGACTCTTTTGCAATCCTGCGGAATGGATATTCCCGAAAGGGTTCAGGGAAAATCCCTGCTGCCCATCCTACGAGGCGAAAAAGATCCGGAGACCCATCGTGACAGGATCCACTGTGAATATTACCGTACTCTTAATCCTGAATGGCGGCCCCATTTCGAAGGATCCTATGGAACCATGATACGAAATGAGCGATTCAAGTTATCGGTTTACCATGGGCATGAAGAAGGGGAGCTCTATGATCTTATCGAAGACCCTCACGAATTCGTGAATCTTTGGGACGAAAAGGATTATAGGGATATAAAGTATACCCTCATGCGCCAGAGTTTCGACGATCTCGCCTTTGCCGTCGATCTCGGTCCGAAGCAGACCGTGCGGTGGTAGACGCCGTCTCTCTCCTGAATACTGCCGCATTCCGGTTTGCCAAACGCCCCGTATGAGATTAGAATAACCGGTAATGGAACAGAGTCAACTCAACTGGATCACCAACTTCATCTGGGGTATCGCCGACGATGTCCTGAGGGACCTGTACGTCCGGGGAAAGTACCGGGACGTCATCCTGCCGATGACCGTGCTGCGCCGCATCGACGCGGTCCTGGAACCGACGAAAAAAGCGGTGCTGGACATGAAGGCTTCGCTCGACACGTCGGGGATCGTTCACCAGGACCCGGCCCTGCGGCAGGCGGCGGGACAGGCGTTCTACAATACCTCGAAGTTCACGTTGCGGGACCTGAAATCCCGGGCGAGCCGTCAGCAGCTCAAGGCGGACTTCGAGGCGTATCTGGACGGGTTTTCGCCCAATGTGCAGGACATCCTGGACAACTTCGAGTTCCGCAACCAGATACCCCGGCTTTCCAAGGCCGACGCTCTCGGCACGCTCATCGAGAAGCTTCTGACGCCGGATATCAACTTGAGTCCCAAGCCCGTATTAAACGGCGACGGCTCGGTGAAGCACGCCGGCCTCGACAATCACGGGATGGGCACGGTTTTCGAGGAACTCATCCGGAGGTTCAACGAGGAGAACAACGAGGAGGCCGGCGAACACTGGACGCCCCGGGACGCGGTGAAACTCATGGCGAACCTCATTTTTCTGCCCGTCGCCAAAGAGATCGAGTCCGGCACCTATCTCCTGTATGACGGAGCCTG
>CAZGUL010000070.1:0-10320 GCA_964529055.1 uncultured Spirochaetaceae bacterium | reverse complement strand
CTTGTAGGTATGAAAAACACCTCCTTCATCCGGAGGCAGTTCCGGTACGAGTATTTCAACGCCGCCCTGATCCTGATCGGGGTTAACGTGGCGTTTTTCTTTCTCCGCACCATGGCCCCGCGGCAGGTTCTCTTCACCTTCGCGATGATCCCCGCCCGGGTTGCCGCGGAGGGCGCCGTCTGGCAGCTTTTCACCTACATGTTCCTCCACGCCGACGTCTATCACCTTCTCTTCAACATGCTCGGTCTGTACTTCTTCGGAACCCAGATCGAGCACCGGATGGGAAGCAGGGAATTCCTTCTTTTCTACTTTTTCTCCGGGCTGGCGGCGGGCGTTTTCTCCTTCGCCGTGTACTGGTTTTCCGGGGCGTACATGATAATCCTTCTCGGCGCCTCCGGGGCGATCTACGCGGTGCTTCTGGCCTTCGCGGTCTACTACCCCAACGCCGTCATCTACGTGATGGGTATCATCCCGGTCCGCGCCCCGATCCTGGTGACGATCTACGCCGCCATCGAGATTTTCAACCACGTCGCGGGCAGGAGCGGGGGGATCGCCCACCTGACGCATCTGGCGGGGCTGGGGGCGGCCTTCCTGTACTTCGTCGTGCGGCTCCGGATCAACCCAATTTCGGTTTTTCTCGACCGCAGGCGCTGGTAAACCGACAATAAGAACATGAAGACAGGCGGCATTCTCCTCTCCGCGCTTTTGCTCGCGTTTTTTCCGCTTCCGGACCGGGCGTCCGCGGAAACGATCCTGAACGAGGAATTCTGGGCCGAGCTCGAACCCCTGGTGGTCCGGGGCGAGCAGAGCGTTTCGATGGAAACCGCCGTGCGGCGCGTCCTCGAGGAAGGCCGGTTCGTCTTTTCCTGCATGATCTACGGCTTCGCGTTTTCGTACACCCCGTCGGACCGGGCGAGAAACGTGGAGGAGGAATTCGAACTCGTACTGCATCACGAAATTCCCCCCGGCGACCCGGGCCTGTTTGTTCACCAGACCCGCCGGGAAGGCTCCCGCGTGTTTGTCCGTCTCCGCTACGGTCTCCGGGATTTCCAGGAATCCTGGTACCGGGGAATGAGGTCGAACGTCCACCGCGCCGCGGCGGGAACGGGGGAGGCTTCCTATTACGAGGGGCACGAAATGAAAATCGCCGCCATCCAGAACGCCGTCAAAAACGCGGTGCGCGAACACGCCCGCACCCGTATCGACAACAAGCCGAAGAAGATAACCGGCACCGCGGTCCTTGACCAGGCGCCGCGGATCGTCATCGGGAGCGGCGCCTACATCGCCGCCTGTTCCGTCAACCTCCGGATCGACGAGGTCCGGCCCTACCGCGCATACTAGCCGCCCGGGCGGCGCCCCCCTACAGCCCCGACGCGGCGAAAATCCGCGTGACGACCACCCCCAGGATTCCGCCCGCCGCGACTCCGGCCGCGATTTCCGGCAGGGTGTGGCCCACCATCTCGGACAGCCGCGGGTACTCCCCGGGCCGGAGATCGGCCGCGAGGCGGTTCAGCAGCTTCGCGTGCTTTTCCACCGCGCCGCGGAGACGGTAGGCGTCGTAGATGACGATGACGGAAAAAACGAAGGACACGGCGAAAAGGTCCGAGCCGAAGCCGCCGCGCAGGCCCACCGCGGCCGACAGGGCCGTTACGAAGGCGGAATGCGCGCTGGGAAAGCCTCCGGCGGAAACGAAGTATTCCGGGGCGAAGCGGGCCTCCCGGACGGAGTACAGGACGACCTTGAAAACCTGACAGAGAACCTGCACCAGCAGGGCGGTCAGCAGGGCGGCCGGGACGTTTTTCATGGGGGTAAGCTAAACCTTTCCGGGGCCGCCGTCAAGTTCGGCGCCTTGAGCAAAACGCCATTCCCCGGTACTATGCGGGGTATACGCATTTTTCCCGAAACGCGAAACATTCCCGGAGCCGCCCGCGGCCCCGGGTTTCCGTGAGGAGCAGAAAAAAAATGGATAATGACGCCAAACAGGCCGCGGCGAGCCTTCATCCCCTGGAAACGCGTCTCCTGCGGGCCTACAAGCCCGGGGACGTTTTCGACGCGGTCCGGCTCGCGGCCGACCTGGGATATAAAACCGGCCAGAGCAACCAGGCCGCGAGCTGGCTCCAGGCGAAAAACCTGGTGGCCGAGAAGTCCCGGGTTCTCAGGACGTTTTTCGAGCTCACCGAGCTCGGCGCCGAATACGCGGACAAGGGAACGCCGGAGGAACGCATCCTCAATCTTCTCCGCGAGAAGGGCGCGATGACCCTTCCGGAAATTTCCTCCGCCCTGGGCCTGGAAAACAAGGACACCGGTTCCGCCTTCGGGGCGCTGTCCCGGGAAGGAGTTCTCGTCATGGGGGCCGACAAGAAGGCCGCCCCCGCCGCGGACGGCAAATCCGGAAGCGCGGCCCTCGTACGCAGCCTGCTCGAGCGGGCCCGGGCCGGCGCCCTGGCCGAGAGCGGGCTGTCGGCGGAGGAAAAGGACATCGTCGCGGGAATGAGCAGGAAACGCGGCGCCGGCTCCTCGCCTTTCAAGACCGTCGAACGGGAGGAAGTCTCCTACGTCGTTCTGCCGGCGGCCGCCCCGGTGCGGGAGGCGCTCGCCGCGGCGGGAATTTCCGGGGAGGAGGTCGGCGCGCTGACCGGGGAAATGCTCGCCAGGGGGACCTGGAAGAACGCGGCATTCCGGAAATACAACATCAATTCGCCGGCCTCCCGCCTCGTTCCGGGGCGGACCAACGCGTACTGCGATTTTCTGCGTTCCGTGAAGGACAAGCTCGCGTCCCTGGGTTTCGAGGAATTCGACGGACCCCTTGTGGAAACCGAGTTCTGGAACTCCGACGCCCTCTTCATGCCCCAGTTCCATTCCGCAAGGGACATTCACGACGTCTACTACCTGAAGGAACCGACCCACGCGAAAAAGATCGACCAGCCCTACCTGGACCAGGTCGCGGCGTCCCACGAGAACGGCTGGACCACGGGAAGCCGGGGCTGGGAATACGAGTTCGACCGGGATTTCACCCGGCGGCTCATCCTGCGCAGCCAGGGAACGGTCCTGTCGGCGAAACAGCTCACCCGGGCGAAGGTGCCGGGCAAGTATTTCGGAATCGTCCGCTGTTTCCGCTACGACCAGGTGGACGCAACACACCTGTCCGACTTCTACCAGACCGAGGGCATCGTCATCGGCGACAGCGTCAACCTGAAGACCCACCTGGGATTTCTGAAGATGTTCGCCGAGGAGATAGCCGGCGCCACCGAAGTGAAGTACGTGCCCGGCTACTTTCCGTTCACCGAGCCGTCCGTGGAGGTGCACATCAAGCACCCCGTTCTCGGCTGGTTCGAGCTCGGCGGTTCCGGGATTTTCCGGCCGGAGGTGACGGAGCCCCTGGGCATCCACGTCCCGGTCCTCGCGTGGGGCATCGGCATCGACCGGATGGCCCTGATGCACCTGGGGCTGAACGATCTGCGGGAACTCTTCTCGTCCAACATCGAAAACGTCCGCCTCAGAAGGAGAAAATAGCATGCCGAAGATCGAAGTCTACGAAAACAGATTCTACTCCCTCGTCGGCCGCCGTTTCTCCCACGCGGACCTGGAAGAAATTCTCTCCGCCGCGAAAGGCGAGCTCGACGAGGTCGTCCCCGAGGAGGGGATACTGAAACTCGAGCTCAACGACACAAACCGCCCCGACCTGTGGTCCACCGCCGGCCTGGCCCGGCAGCTCAAGGTCTACCTGGGCGGCGGCATCCCCGAATTCGGCTTTTTCTCCCGGCCCGGCGCCATGAAGGATGCGGGCGGCCGCACGGTCACCGTCGACCCGGCCCTGAAGGACATCCGCCCCTACATCGCGGCCTTCGCGGTGAAAGGCAGTCCCGTGGACGACGCCTCGATCAAAGACATCATCCAGTCCCAGGAGAAGCTCTGCTGGAACTACGGCCGCAGGCGGAAATCCATCGCCATGGGGGTCTACCGCTCGGAGCTGATTTCCTACCCGGTGCGCTACGAGGCGGCGGACCCGGACACGACGCGGTTCAAACCCCTGGGCGGCGACCGGGTCATGAGCCTGCGGGAAATCAACAGGGAGCACCCGAAGGGAATCGAATTCGGCCACATCACCGAAGGCTTCCCGAAATTCCCGTTCCTGCGGGACGCAAAGGGGGGAGTCCTGAGCTACCCGCCGGTCATCAACAGCGACAGCATAGGCGCCGTCGAAGTGGGCGACACCGAGTTTTTCGTCGAGCTCACCGGCACCGAAATTCATTCGCTGCTGCACGCCACGTCCATCGTCGCCTGCGATTTCGCCGACCTTGGTTTCACCGTTCTGCCGGTGAAAATCGTCTATCCCTACGACACACCCTACGGCCGTGAAATGACAACGCCCTTCTACTTCCAGAAACCGCAGGAGGTTAAGCTTTCCGCCGCGGCGAAGCTTCTGGGGGAGGAGTTCTCCCCGCCGGAAGCCGTCCGCTGCCTCGCCCGGATGGGCTGCCCCGCCGGGGTGAAGGACGGCGTCGTCCGGGTTTCCCCCCCCGAGTACCGGAACGATTTCCTCCACGGCGTCGACATCATCGAGGACCTGATGATCGGCCGGGGCATGAAGACCTTCGAACCGATGACCCCCGCCGACTTTACGGTGGGACGCCTGTCCGACGCCGAGCTGTACGGACGCAAGGCGATGCTGGTCATGGTGGGACTCGGGTTCCAGGAAATGATCTTCAACTACCTGGGTTCCCGGAAGGATTTCGTGGAACGGATGAACATTTCCGGAAGCGACATCGTGCGGATATCCAATCCCATGTCGGAAAATTTCGAATACGTCCGGAACTCCATACTGCCCTGTCTCCTGCAGGCGGAAAGCGTCTCGGGCAACGCGGTGTATCCCCACAACATTTTCGAGATCGGCAAGATCGCCCGGCTGGATCCGTCCGAAAACTACGGTACGGTCACCGTCAACAGTCTCGGTTTCCTTTCCGCGTCGGCCGAGGCCGGATTCAACGCGATTAACTCCCAGATCGCGGCGCTGCTCTACAACCTCTCGGTGGAATACACCCTCGAGGAGACCGGCGATCCCCGCTTCATTCCCGGCAGAGCGGCCAGGATCCGCGCGGCGGGACGGGACGCGGGCGTTTTCGGCGAGGTGCATCCGGCGGTCCTGGAAAACTGGAACATCCAGATGCCCTGCGCGGCGGCGGAAATCAACCTGGACGCGCTGCGGGCATAAAGTAAAAGGTCTTGTTAATTCCTTCCGCCGCCGCCATACTTAAAGGTGATGGCGGAAAAGAGAAGCGGCAACCCGTCCGTACTCATCCCCTATCCGGGGGTGGGCGGCGATCCGGACGTGCAGGATATTTTCGTCTATCTCCGGCCCGAATCCAACGGCGTCCTCGTCGAAAGCGTCATGCTGAAGGTCATCCAGAAAAACCCGGAATACAAAAAACGGATTTTTCTCGTGTACCTGGCGAACCTTCCCGGCGAGTTCATCATGCGAAACCACATCATCGAGGAACATTACTCGCTGAAACTGAAATTCGCCGTCCTGGGGAAGAAGTTTTTCACTCAGGCGATGCGGGAGGCTTTTTCCCGCCGTTTCGGGACCGCCTTCGGGGAGGCGAAAATCGTCGGCTCCTTCGAGGCGCTCCGGCTCCTTTCGATGACGCCGTCGGACCTCTTCCGGCGCTGGGTCCCCGACGGGGACTTCGGGATAGTCAACGGCCAGACTATCAAGAAAATCGGTGACATGTACGTGGTCAACTACGACATCCCCGCCCTGCTGCACATGAAAAACCGGGAAAAGGACATCGCGGTGATGATATTCAGGACGACCCTGGCTTACGGGGAATTCAGAGGCATCGTCGCGATGATGGAAACGGCCCTGGTGGAGTCCCGGATCCTTTCGCCGGGAGTTCCCGCGTGCCGGGTTTTTCATTATTCCAAGGGGCCCTTCGAGCAGATCCTCGACGGAATCGGCTACCTGTACACTCCGGATGCCGTCCACATCCCGCCGGAGGACCTGCCTTTTTCCCGCTATCTGATGTCCCGCTCGGTGGAATTTTCCGTCATCCGGGGAATTCTTAAAAACCCGATAATCCTCTACCGCGGCGCCGACGGGGTTCTCCGGGAGGACAATATTTACAGCTACACCCAGGAGGAGACCTTCGAAGGGGCTTTCCGGAAACTGGGAACCGTGGAGGCCCAGGTCGTCATTCCGGACTGAGAATCACTTTCCGCCGAGGATGAGGTCCAGGAGCTCCCGGTGGTCGTGGGCGACCGGGATGTCCGGAAATTCCTTCACGATGGTTTCCGGGGGACGAAAAAAGTACCCCTTGTCCGCTGCCTGCAGCATCGTGACGTCGTTGTACGAATCGCCGGCGGCGACCACGGAAAATCCGAGGCTCTTCAGCCCGACCACCGCGTTTTTCTTGCCGTCCTTCTGCCGAAGCGCATAATCCTTGACCGCTCCCGTTCTGTTGATCACCAGAGTGTTGCAGAAAAGGGTCGGCCAGCCGAGCTTCTTCATGAGGGGCTTCGCGAACTGGTCGAAGGTGTCCGAAAGGATGACGACCTGGGTGTTCTCACGCAAGGCCTCCAGGAATTCGAGGGCCCCGTCGAGGGGTTCCATGGTTTCGATGACCCGCTGGATGTCGGCCAGTTTCAGGTTGTGCTTCTCCAGGATGCCGATGCGCCGCTTCATCAGGGCGTCGTAATCCGGAACGTCCCGGGTCGTCAGCCTGAGCTCCCCGATTTTCGTCGCCTCCGAGAAAGATATCCAGATTTCCGGCACCAGAACGCCTTCGAGATCGAGACATACGACTTTCATGAATTTCTCCAATTACTCCCGCCCAATCGTGGTGGCCCCACTATACACTTTCTCCGCCATCTTGTCACGGTCGCGATTTTACGCTATATTTTAGGCGCCTTGGGGGATTAGCTCAGTTGGTAGAGCGATAGGTTCGCAATCTATAGGCCAGGGGTTCGAATCCCCTATCCTCCACACATAATCCAAGCCGCCAAAAGGCGGCTTGCTTTTTTATAATTGATAGGGGATTCGAAGGGCGCGATAAAACTGGATTTTACCGCCGGCAGCCTGTATACTTGAAACCGCAAGGAGCCCCGCAATGAACATCGACACGAAAAAGTATCTCGTTCCCCCGAAGAAGAGCATCCGCCTGGATTCGTATGAAACCCGGTACGACGGGAAAATCACGAAAGAGGAAGCCCTGGAAGAGTTCGCCAGGGAAATACGCAGGATCCAGAAGCTGCAGGAAGTGCTGTACGCCGACGGGTCCAAAGCCCTCCTGGTGGTGCTGCAGGCCATGGACGCCGCCGGCAAGGACTCGACGATCCGCAACGTTTTCGGTCCCATCAATCCCCAGGGATGCAAGGTCGTCTCGTTCAAGGCGCCGAACTCGACGGAGCTTGCCCACGACTACCTGTGGCGGGTCCACCAGAACGTGCCGAGGAAAGGTCACATCGGGGTTTTCAACCGTTCCCACTACGAGGACGTCCTCATCGTCAGAGTCAAGGAACTCGCCCCGAAGGACGCCGTCAGGAGACGCTACGACCACATCAACGCGTTCGAGGAGCTCCTCCACGACGAAGGCACCGTGATCGTGAAATTTTTCCTCCACATCTCGAACGAGTATCAGAAGGAACAGCTGCAGGAAAGGCTGGACACGCCGGAAAAAAGGTGGAAATTCAGCCCCGCGGACATTCCGGAGCGGAAGCTGTGGGACGAATACCGGAAAGCCTACGAGACGGCGCTTGAACGGTGTTCCACCCGGAACGCCCCCTGGTACGTGGTTCCCGCGGAAAGAAAGTGGTTCCGCAACCTCCTGGTCGCGCGGATTCTGGCGGATACGCTGGAATCCATGGACCTGAAATACCCGGAGCCTGAATTCGCTCCGGACGACATCGTCATTCCGTGAATCACAGCTGACGGCCGGTCCTGATTTTCTCCCGAAACCTCTCCAGTTCCTTTCCCGTGAGACCCGCCTCTTCCGGGGCGCCTCCCTCGAGCATGACCTGCAGGGCCCGGAACTCCCGGCCGGAAAAGGTCACCCCGCCGAGCCCGAACTCCTCGAAGGCCTCCGCCGCCAGGGGACAGACTTTCCTGACCATGTCGAACATGACATTCGCGTACAGCCGGATTTCCTTCTGCGCGTGGGGGTCCATCCGGAGCGAAAGAAAGTGAAAGAGGTTGTGCAGATCGATCTGCCAGTACCATTCCGTGTACAGGCCGAGGGGCAGGTTGATCCGCGCCAGCTCCCGCGCGATGCCCCGGTCCAGGAGCTCCTGGTAATGCCCGTAGGCCCGCCGCTGTTCGGCGATCATGGCCTCCCGGACCTCCTCCGCCTCGGCGGGAGGCAGCGACTCCTCGCGGCGGCCCTGCTTGTTGTCGTCGCTCTGGGCGGCAACGTCCCCGGCGGCGGGAACGTAGAATTCGTCCTTCATGACGCTGTAGCGGCCGGATATCTCGTTGAGCCGGGCCGTGCGGTGGCGGATCCACTGGCGGGCCACGAAAATCGGCAGTTTGACGTGAAACGTGAAAACCACCTGCTCGAAGGGCGAGGTGTGGCGGTTCCGCAGTAGATAGGAAATGAGTCCCTTGTCTTCCCTGTAACTTTTCGTCCCTTTTCCGTAGGAAACCCGCGCGGACTGAACGATCCTCTCGTCGCTTCCCAGATAATCCACGAGACGTACGAAACCCTTGTCCAGGACGGGAAATTCCCTGTCCAGGATTTCCTCCGCCGCGGGAACGATGCAGTGAGCCATGGCCGCATAGTACCGGAAAAAGGAGGGCCGCTCAAGTCCGCGGCGGAGTCGAACCTTTTCTTGAAGCCCGGCGGGGTTTTCGGTATATTTCGAAGTGACATGCGAAATCCGGCAAAAATCCGGGCGTTTACGGCCCTCTTCTTCCTCGTTTCCGTTTTTGCCGTTTCGGGGAACGACCACGTCCGGGTCTACCAGAAGGCGGCGGAGGGGGAACGGTACGATTTCTTCGCCGACAACGATCACATCGTGCCGGTCTGGATTTCCGTCACCTTTCCATCCTTGATCAACCTGAAAGCCTCGGAGCCCCTGCCCTTCAGGGCGCTGATCCCGCCGAAGTCCGCGGGCCGGCCTCTTTTTTCGCTCCACGGAACGGGGCAGGGCGGCAGGCGCAGCTACCGGATGCTCGTTTCCCACGCCACCGGCGACCCGGCGGAGGCCCGGCCGGACCCGGAGTTCCTGTATCTTTTTCCCTTCCGCCACGGGACCAAGCATCAAGTCACCCAGGGCTACAAGGGCGCCTTTACCCATGGTGACGAAAACCTGTACGCCCTGGATTTCGATTTCGACACAGGGACCCCGGTGACGGCGGCCCGTGGGGGGCTCGTCGTGGAGGTCAAGGAGGATTCCAGCCGCGGGGGGCCCCACGCCTCCTACGCGGAAGACGGCAACTACATCCTGGTCCGGCACGACGACGGGACCTTCGGCAACTATGTCCATCTGCGGCGGAACGGCGCCATCGTGGAGCCCGGCGACCGGATCGAGGCGGGGCGGCACATCGGGTACAGCGGCAGCACCGGCGTGTCGTCGGGGCCCCACCTGCACTTCGATGTCCGCGTCCCCACCGAGGACGGAAAAATGCAGTCGATCCCGGTCCGCTTTCTCGGCCACGACGGGCTGCCCCGGGAGCCCCGGGAAGGCGGGTATTACTACGGCTTTCACCCGGGAAAGCCGCCCTTCCCGGTCGTCTTCGGCGCGGACCTCACGGAGGACCAGTTCGCCGGCTACGCGGGGCCCGCGAAAACCGCGGACAAGGTGGACCTGAGGTTCGACAGAATAGATTCGACGTACGTGGTGTATGTCTCCAACGGCTTTCCGGAAGCCCGGGAGGTGACGGTGGACTTCGTCCTCCGGGGCCTCGTTCCCAGCAGGCCCGATCCGGTGACGGTCGCCGTGCCGCCGAAAACCGAAAAATTCCTGATCATTCTCCGGGCCGATCCCAAGGCGGCGGGCTGGCAGTACGGGTACACGATCAGGAACAGGCCCGCCCGCTGAGGCGGAGCGTCCGGCCGGAGGCGCTATTTGACCGCCGGGGGCTTGCGCCGGACGGTGAATTCCTTCTGGTTTGAAGCGCCCGTCCGGACCGCCTTTTCCAGGGCTTCCTCGTAAAAAACCTGCTGACTCCGGACGCTTTTTTTCTCTTTTCCCGGTCCCCGCTTTTTGTATGAACCGTCCGACTTCAGCACGTGGGCCTTGCAGGTGTCCTGAAAATACACTTTGAGCATCCCGATGATCCGTTTCTGCAGGTCCTTCTGCACCACGGGAAACATCAGCTCCACC
>CAZGUL010000069.1:9578-10338 GCA_964529055.1 uncultured Spirochaetaceae bacterium | reverse complement strand
ACGGGCAAATTCAGCGAAGCCCTGGAAGACTACGTGGAAATCCCGTCGGACATCGTGCCCTTCGAGGACCGGCCGTGGATGAAGTGCGCCGAGATCACCGACGCGGTCATCGCGGCGATCGAAAGCGGCAAATACGATTTCATCCGCCTCAACTTCCCGAACGGCGACATGGTGGGCCACACCGGCATCTACCAGGCCGTCCTCTGCGCCGTGGAGGCCGTCGACCTCTGCCTGGGCCGGATCGTCAAGGCCGTCGGGAAGGCGGGGGGAGTCCTCGTCGTTTCCGCGGACCACGGAAATTCGGACGACATGTACGAGCGGGACAAGAAAACCGGAAAGCCCGTCATCAAGGAGGACGGCACGCCCCGGGCGAAGACGGCCCATTCCCTGAACCCGGTGCCCTGCATCGTTTTCGATCCGGAGGGAAAGGGCGAGTACCTCCCGAAGCTGCGGGAAGGACTGGGAATAAGCTCCCTGGCCGCCACGAGCATCGCGCTTCTGGGCTACGTCCCGCCGGAGGACTACGATCCGGCCGTGGTCGTTTTTCCGTAACGCTCTCCAGGGAGGGTAGGATGCCGCAGGAAATCGAGATGAAAGCCTGGGTGAAACGTCCCGGAGAAACCCTCCCGCGGATAGAAAAACTCTGCACCGGGACGGGCGAGTACCTGAAGGAAGACCTTTATTTCCATCCGCCGGCCGGGATCGATCCGGCGCGGGACATCCGGCTGCGCCGCCAGGGCGGAAGGTGGATATGCACCCG
>CAZGUL010000069.1:0-9568 GCA_964529055.1 uncultured Spirochaetaceae bacterium | reverse complement strand
CCGCAAGACCAAAAGCATCCGCGGCGGCCTGGAGGTCAACGACGAGACGGAGTTCACCGTATCCGACGGGCCGGCCCTCGCGGCCCTCCTCGAGGAGACGGGCTGCAGGATGTTCCTCCGGAAAACGAAAAAGGGAAAATCCTATTCCTTCGAAGGCCTGACGGTGGAAGTCTCCGATGTTCCGCCCCTGGGCCTCTTCGTCGAGGCGGAGTGCCTGCTGGAGAACCCTGCCCCGGATGATGTGGCCGGTGCCGAAAAGCGGATCCGGCGGTTTCTCGCCGGCATCGGCATCGAGGACGCCGACATCGAATCCCGGACCTACGCGGAGATGCTGATGCAGGCAGGAGCGGGGAACCCCGGATGACGAAACTTTTTTTCCCCCGCCCGCGCATCGGCGAAATCGGGGAACTCGCGTCCCTGGTGGGCGAACTCGCCTCCCGCTCGCCGGCCTTCGCCGGGGGTCCGGTGGACATCCACATCATAGCGAGCCCTGCGGCGGGGACCCTCCGGGACTTCCGGGAAGTGCGGGAAAACCTCGCGTGCCTGGGGACCATCCTGCTGGACGCCGCCCAGGACCTGGCGCCGAATCCCTCCGCCAGGATCGACATCCGTATCGCAGAGCACCCGGGCCATCCCGCGGAAATCGCCGCCGGCATCGCCGCCGACGTTCTCCGCGGGGGAGGCGGAGTCCCGCGGCTCCTCCTGACCATGGGGGGCGACGGCACGCACCTGGAGGCCCTGAGTTCCCTTCTTTCCCTGCCTGCCGGACTCCGCGGGGGCATCACGATTTTCCGCCTGCCCCTGGGCACCGGAAACGACGGGTCCGATGCCGATACGGTGGCGGGGGCGGCGCGGATCTTTCTGGACGGCGGCGTCCGGAAGGAAATCTCCGCGGTGCGGGTGGCCCCCCGGAACTCCGCGCCGCTGTACGCCTTCAACGTGGCGAGCCTGGGCATCGACGCGTTCGTGACCCGGGTGACGAACCTGCTGAAGGGACGGCTGCCCGGCGATGTCTACAAGCTCATCGCCGACGCGGCCACGCTTTTTTACGAACCCCTGTACGGAGTGGGGCCCATGCGGATCGAAATCCACGGTGACGGAACGGGTCCCGCGGTCATCGAGGGACGGTACATCCTCGCCGCCTTCGGCGTCAGCGGCGGAAGGAGCTACGGGGACCACAAAAAAATCCTTCCCGGCGAGGAAAACCTCTGCGCTGTCCTGACGCGGTCCCTGGGAAAGAAAATGGCGCTGAAATCCCTCATTTACGCGGGCCGTCATACGGGGCAGTGGGGCGTGGAAACCCGCAAGGCTGCGGGGGTGACCGTCTCCTATCCGCGGCGGCTGTGTCTGCAGACCGACGGGGAAAGCCGCGTCCTGGGACCGGAGAATTTTCCCTGCGTCATGGAGGTTGTCCGTACGGGGCTTTTCACGCTTCAGGGAAAAACATAGAAGGCGTTCTGCTCCGCGAACCCCGCAAACCCCGCCGCCGCCGCGGCGTCGATTGATTTCTCCCATGTGTCCTGGTAGTGCATCAGGCGGGTCCTGGCCTTTATTTTCGCGGGGAGGCGGGAAATTTCCTCCAGCGAAGCGTGGACGCCTCCCGGGAAAAGCTGACAATCGTGAAAAACGGCCTCGATCTTCGCGCGGGAACCGTAGTCGCGAACCAGGTCCGGATCGTACCGGGTGTCGCCGGTGAAAAGGACACGGTCGTCGACGAGGAGGCCGAAGCTCGGAAAGCTGTCCTCCCATGATACGGCGCTGTCAGGAATGTGTTTTGTCCGGAAGGCTTTCAGATTGATGGAACCCACATCGAATTCCCACGTTTCCCGGGGATACCCGGGCAGCCAGCGGGGACGGCGTACGTCCCAGAAATCTGCGAACTCCAGGGGCCGGCCCCTGTTCCTTTCGTTGTAGGCGCATCCGCCGCGGAGGGTGAAGTTCCACAGGATGTCCTCGAAATACTCGGGGATGTAAATCCGGGGTTTCTTCTTCGTCCCGTACCGGGCGGTGAGGGCTATCTCCTCCAGGCCGCCCGTGTGGTCCGCGTGGGTGTGGGTGATGAAAAAGTTCTCGATGCTCCTCGGCGCGAGTCCGAGTTCGAACAGTGCCTGCGGCGTTTTCAGGCCGCAGTCCACCATGAGGTGGTCGCCGCCCTTGGTTATGATGATGTTCGTCTGGTTCAGGGTCTTGGTGAATGCGCTGCCCGCGCCGATGAAGAAAAGGCTGAGGTCCTTTCCGCGGGAAAGCGAAAAATCCGCCTTTCCGGAAACTTTTTCGATCTTCATGGATATGAAGATATCACGTTCCACCGAAAAGACATGCTAAAAATTTTCAGCCGCCGCCCGCGGGACGGACGGGAAACCCGGCAAGGTCCCGGGCCGCGGCGTCTATGCGGGAATTTTCCCGGTCCAGGAAGCTCCGGAGTTCGGAATTCCTGCCCCGGGGAATGTGGAGCCCCAGATTCCCCGCCGTCCCCGCGCTGGTGCGGTTCCGGATCGTTTCCGCGGGGTCTTTACCCGCGAGCTTTTCCAGGCCGAGACCGACTTCCCGGTAGGCGTCCCGGAAGGTCTTTCCTTCACGCACAAGGTCGTAGGCGGCGTCCGCGGCGAAAATGTCCGGGGTGAAAGCTTCGGCGAGTTTTTTTGCGTTCACCTCGAGGCGCCGCACCGTCAGATCCATGATCCTGACCAGCGACAGGGCCGTTTTGAGCCCGCGCATGAAGGGCTCCTTCGTTTCCTGGAAATCCCGGTTGTATCCCGACGGCAGGGCCCTGACGATGGATTTGACCTGGACGGCCCAGCCTCCGATCGCGGCGGCCCTGGCCCGGGTGAGTTCGAGGCCGTCGGGGTTTTTTTTCTGGGGCATGATGCTGGAACCGGTGCAGAGCTCCCGGGGCAGGGAAAAATACCCGAATTCGGGAAGGGAAAAAAGGATCAGGTCGCAGGCGAGCTTCGACAGGGTCATTCCGGTCTGGTCCAGGGCGTCCAGCACGGCGGCTTCGATTTTCCCCCGGGAGTTGTTCGCGGCGAGAACGTTGTTGTGGGGGGCCGGGAAGCCGAGGAGCCGGGCCGTTAATTCCCGGTCCAGGGGCAGCGGCGTGCCGTAGCTCGCGGCGGATCCCAGGGGGCACCGGTTGCCCAGATCGTAGGCCGTTTTCAGGATGTCCATGTCGTCCAGCAGTTCCTCGGCGAACGCCGCGAGCCAGAGCCCCGCCGACGACGGCATGCCGGTCTGGGTGTGGGTCCGCCCGGGCATGGGGACGTTTTTGTGTTTTTCCGCAGCGTCCAGAAGCGCGCCGGCGAGGCCGCATCCGGCTTCCATGATGAGGAGGACGAAGCTCCGGCCGTACAGCCGCAGGGCCGTCAGGACCTGATCGTTCCGGGAACGGCCGGTGTGGATCTTCTTTCCCGCGTCCCCCAGCTCCCGGACGAGCCGGTTTTCGATGGCCGTGTGGCAGTCCTCGTCGCCCCGGGATATCGTGAAGGTTCCCTTTTCGTGGTCCCGCAGGATGGCGGCGAGGGCCTCGTGGAGGGCCTTTTCCTCGCCTGAGGTCAGGATGCCGATGGAGCGGAGCATCCGCGCCTGGGCCATGCTGCCGAGGCAGTCCGCGCTCACGAGCTCGACATCGAGAATATGGTCGCGCCCCACGGTGAATTCCTCGATCAGGGCGTCCACGTCGTAATCTTTTTCCCACAGTTTGGCCACGATTCCTCCCGAAAATCCTACATTACCGGGAGGAGGCGCGGGATGTCAACGACGGCTACTGCGCGGCGAAAACCAGCTCCCCGTTTTTTTCCTTCACCAGCACCTCCGCACCTTCCCGGATTTCGCCGGCGAGGACCTTCCGTGCGAGCTCGTTCTGAACAAGGCTCTGGATCGTCCTCTTCAGCGGCCGGGCTCCGAACGCGGGATCGTAGCCCCGTTCCGCCAGGAGCCGTTTTGCCCCGTCATCCGCAGCGAAGGCGATTTTCCTTTCCTTCAGGCGCTCCCCGATTTTCGCGAGTTCCAGGGACACGATGGAAAGAATCTCCTCCTTCCCGAGCCGGTGGAACATCACGATCTCGTCGAGTCTGTTCAGAAACTCGGGACGGAAGGTGCTTTTCAGAAGAACGTCGATCTGCGGCCGCACCGAGTCGGGATCCCCCGCCGTCAGGATGATGTCGCTCCCCAGGTTGCTGGTCAGGATGACGATGGCGTTCTTGAAATCCACCTTCCTCCCCTGACCGTCGGTGAGCCGCCCCTCGTCGAGAAGCTGGAGCAGAACGTTGAAAACGTCGGGGTGGGCCTTCTCGATTTCGTCGAAAAGAATCACCGAATACGGCCTGCGGCGCACGGCCTCGGTGAGCTGGCCGCCCTCGTCGTAGCCCACGTATCCCGGCGGCGCCCCGATGAGACGGGAAACAGAGTGCTTTTCCATGTACTCGCTCATGTCGATGCGGGTCAGGGCCTTTTCGTCGTTGAACAGGAAATCCGCCAGCGTTTTCGCGAGCTCGGTTTTTCCGACTCCCGTGGGCCCGATGAAGAGGAAGGTTCCCAGCGGCCGGTTCGGGTCCGAGAGCCCGCTCTTGTTGCGGCGGATCGCGTCGGCGACAACGCGGATGGCGTCCTTCTGGCCGACGACCCGGCGGCCCAGGATTGTTTCCAGCTCGAGCAGTTTGGCCATTTCGGAGGACATCATCCGCGACACCGGTATGCCGGTCCACACCGAGACGACCCGGGCGATGTCCTCCTCGGACACCTCCTCGCGGAGCAGGCTGTTGTCTCCCTGCAGGGCCCCGAGTTTCCGCGATTTTTCCTCCAGCTCCTTCTCCGCCTGGGGCAGGAGCCCGTGCTTGATCTCCGCGGCCTTCGAAAGGTTTCCCTCCCGCTCGCGGCGGGTTTCCTCGATGCTGAGGTTCTCGATCTTCTGTTTCAGGGCACGGATCTCCTCGATGATGGACTTTTCATTTGTCCACTGGAGGTGCATCGCGTTCCGCTGCTCGCCGAGCTCGGCGAGTTCCTTTTCGATCCTGCCGAGCCGCTCCCGTGACGCGCTGTCGTCCTCCCGGGTGAGGGCCTGCTTCTCGATGGTGAGCTGCAGGATTTTGCGTTCGATCCGGTCCAGCTCCGTGGGCTGGCTTTCGATTTCCATTTTGAGGCGGCTCGCGGCCTCGTCCACCAGGTCGATGGCCTTGTCCGGCAGAAAGCGGCTGGTGATGTACCTGTCCGACAGGGCCGCCGCGGCGAGGAGGGCCTCGTCCCGGATCCGGACGCCGTGATGCACCTCGTAGCGTTCCTTCAGGCCTCTGAGGATGGCCACCGTGTCCTCCACGGAGGGCTCGCCGGTGAAGACGGGCTGGAAACGCCGCTCCAGCGCGGCGTCCTTCTCGATGTGCTTGCGGTATTCGTCCAGCGTCGTCGCACCGACAGCCCGGAGCTCGCCCCGGGCGAGGGCGGGCTTCAGCAGATTGGAGGCGTCCATGGAACCCTCGGCGGCGCCCGCCCCGACAAGGGTGTGCAGCTCGTCGATGAACAGGATGATTTCCCCGTCGGATTCGGCGATTTCCCTGATCACCGCCTTCAGCCTTTCCTCGAATTCCCCGCGGAATTTCGTTCCCGCCACAAGGGAGCCCAGGTCCAGCGCGAGAAGCTTCTTGTTTTTCAGCGAATCCGGCACGTCGCCGGACACGATCCGCCGGGCCAGCCCCTCCGCGATGGCGGTCTTGCCGACCCCCGGCTCGCCGATGAGCACCGGGTTGTTCTTCGTGCGACGGGACAGCACCTGCATGACCCGCCTGATTTCCTCGTCCCGGCCGATGACGGGGTCGAGCTTTTCCTTCCGGGCCAGGGCCGTCAGGTCGCGGCAGTATTTTTCCAGCACCTGCATCGTGTTTTCCGGGTTCTGGTCGGTGACGCGGCTTGTACCGCGCAGCTCCTTCAGGGCCTTCAGCACCCCGTCCCGGGAGACCCCGGCCCGCTTCAGGGTGTCGGCCGCGGGGCCGCCTGCGGCGATGATCGCGAGAAGGATGTGCTCGGTGCTGGTGAACTCGTCCTTCAGGCCGGCGGCCTCCTTTTCCGCGGCGGTGATGACCCGCGAAACGGAAGCCGACATCTGGGGCTGGGCCGCGTCGCCGTAGACCTTGGGCTTGGAATCCAGGCTCCGCTGGACGCTTTTTTCCAGCCCCCGCCTGTCCGTTCCCAGCCGGTCGAGAAGGGGCGGCACGATGCCGTCCTCCTGCCGCAGAAGGGCGAGCAGAAGGTGTTCGGTGTCGAGCAGCTGGTGATTGTACCCGTGAACGAGGCTCGCCGCCTCCTGCAGGGCCTCCTGGGTTTTGATGGTCATTTTGTCGTAGCGCATGGTTCACCTCTATCGCTTTCGCCTTGAAAAGGCGGTTTTTTTCTGTCAGGGCTCGGATACAATATACGGAGAAAGGGAAATTCCGGCAAATTCCGGCGGGGGCAGCGAAGTGAAAACCTGTTGATACCCGGTAAAAAACCGGCTACATTTGACGATCATGAACGAACGCGCCCGCGCGGTGAGCCGCGCATCCCTCTTCGCCATGCTGGGAAACGCCGTTCTCGCCGCGGCGAAGATAACCGTCGGGCTCCTTACGGGAAGTCTCGCCGTCGTCGGCGACGGGGTGGATTCCTCCACCGACGTGGTCATATCATTCATCACGCTGGCGGCGTCCCGGCTCATGGCGAAACCGTCGGACCGTGAGCACCCGTATGGCCACGGCCGTGCCGAGACCATCGCGACGTCGATCCTGGCCTTCGTCGTTTTTTTCGCCGGGGCCCAGCTCTTTCTGTCGGCGGTCCACAATCTTCTTGACCCCTCGCCCCGGGAGATGCCGGAATCCGGCGCCCTGTACGTCACCGCATTTTCCATCGCGGGGAAGCTGATCCTCTCCTGGTCCCAGTTCGCGGTTGGCCGCAGGTACAAGAGCGACATGCTCGTCGCGAACGGCAAGAACATGCGGAACGACGTCGTGATATCAGCCGCCGTCCTTCTCGTCCTGTTCTTCAAATTCGTGCTGGAACTTCCGAACCTCGATCCCATCGTCGCGCTGCTGGTCAGCATGTGGATCGTCAAGGTCGCGCTGGGAATATTCTTCGACGTCAACACGGAGCTCATGGACGGAAACACCGACTCCGCCCTGTACCGGGAAATCTTCGAGGCGGTAAAAAGCGTCGAAGGCGCGGGAAACCCCCACCGGGCGCGGATACGGAAAATCGCCAACCTCCACAACGTGGACCTGGACATAGAGGTTTCCCCGGACATGTCCGTCGCGGCCGCCCACGATATCGCCGCCGCGGTGGAGCAGGCGATCCGGTGCAGGCTCGACAACGTATACGATGTCATGGTCCACGTGGAGCCGGAAGGCAACGAGGAGGAGAATGAAATGTACGGTCTGTCCGAGGAAACCTACGGCTGCGAGGATGGAAACGATGGAAAATGAAATCGTCAAAACGGTGATACTCCACGGGTTCTCGTCCCAGGAAGCCCTGGCGGTCATGCGGGCGGTCAAGGCCGCATCGGCGGACCCCGGAGCAATCGCCTTCGCGATGAGCACCCCGAATTCGGTGGAGATGAAGCTCGGCGACGTTCTCGCCGACCTGGCGGAGGAGCACCGGCATTTCCGGAAAGGATAAGACGGGCCGTTCTTGACCGGCCGCCTCCCGCCGGATAGTATGTGCCCATGAAAGCACGAAAAGCCCTGGATACAATCACCCCGTATTCTCCCGGAAAACTGAAGGAAGGAGCGATCAAGCTCGCTTCCAACGAGAACCCCCTCGGACCGTCGCCGAAGGCGATCGAACGCCTCCGGTCCATCGCCCCCAGCGTCTACCTGTATCCCGACGCCGGCTTCGTCCGTCTGCGGGAGGCCGCGGCGGCGAGGCTCGGCGTGAAGCCGGAAAACCTCATATTCGGCAACGGTTCCGACGAAATTCTCTGCCTCATCGCCGGCACCTACATCGAGGACGGGGACAACGCGGTGACGTCGGAAACGACCTTTTCCGAGTACACCTTCTCGACGGTCCTTTTCGGCGGAAAAATGAAATACGCCCCGATCAAGGACGGACGGTTCGATCTTCCGGCCATCGCCGACCTCGTGGACGCCCGGACGCGGATCGTCTTTCTGTGCAACCCGAACAATCCCACCGGCACCGCTTTCTCCCGCGACGACCTCACGGCGTTCATGAAACGCTGTCCCCCGGACGTTCTCGTCGTCCTCGACGAGGCATATTACGAGTACGTCGACTGGGACGAGTTCCCCGATTCGGTGAAGATGCTGAAGGACCACCCGAACATCATGATCCTCCGGACTTTTTCGAAGATTTACGGTCTCGCCGGGCTCCGGGTAGGATACGGAATCGCGCGGGAGGATGTGATCCGGGACGTATCCAAAACAAAGACGCCGTTCAACGTCAACCTTCCGGCCCAGGAAGCGGCCCTGGCGGCCCTGGGGGACGACGAGTTCGTCGAAAGGTCCGTCGCGGTCAATGCGGAAGGCAAGAATTACCTGTACCGGGAATTCGAACGGCTCGGGCTGAAATACCATCCCACCGAGGCCAATTTCATCTGCGTCCATGTGGGCAGGGACGGGATGGAGGTCTTCCGGAAGATCATGGAAATGGGCGTCACGATACGTCCCCTTAAGTCCTTCAATCTGCATGACTGGATACGGGTGACCGTCGGGACGCCGGAGCAGAACGCGAAGTTCGTTTCCTGCCTCGAGTAAGTCCTGAAAGAATAATCTCCGCGCGGAGGTGAACGGGGTGCCGTTCATAGTATTCAATCTGCTTTTCGCCGGAATACCGTCCCTCGCGGCGCTCTACATCCTCCGCCGGATGGAGACCCGCGGGGGCGGTCCGTCCCGGCTCATCGTGCCCGCCTTCCTGCTGGGGTTTCTCGCCGTTCTCCCGTCCTTTGTCATCGAGCTGAGCCTGAGGTCCTGGAACGTATTCTTCGAGGGGCCGGCAGCGGATTTCATCCGGGCTTTCCTTCTGGTCGCGCTGGTCGAGGAAACGATGAAATTCCTTTCGGTCCGGGTCTTTCTGTACAACCGGCGCGACTTCCGGCGGATCACCGACGGCATCCTGACCACCCTCGCCGCGGGTTTCGGCTTCGCCTTTTTCGAGAACATTTTCTACACCTTCGGGAACCCGGCGGCCCTGATCCTCCGGGGCGTCACATCGGTGCCCCTGCACGCCGTCGCGTCGGGGATTCTCGGTTACTACGTGGGCCTGTCGAAATTCGCCTACAAGTCCTTTTTCCGGAAAGGATTATTCATCGCCTGCGGACTGCACGGCTTCTATGATTTCTTTCTGTTCCGCGGATCCCCGACGGCGTATCTCGCCCTGCCGACCCTCGCCGCGGGCGCCTGCCTTCTCCGGCGCCTGTACCGGGAAGCCCTCCGCCTGGACGAAAAGGAAGGCCGCTCTCGTTTTCGGGCGAAGTAGACCGAAACAGGCCCGAATCGGCCCTTCCGCCGCTTGACTCTTTTTCCATAATTATATACCTTATGCTCACGCCGCAGGGTAGAGCAGTTGGCAGCTCGTCGGGCTCATAACCCGGAGGTCGGAG
>CAZGUL010000068.1:7149-10350 GCA_964529055.1 uncultured Spirochaetaceae bacterium | reverse complement strand
TGCAGCATCAGGGTCGCGGCGGGGAAACGCGGGTCCCTGCGGCCGTACACAGGGTCTCCCGCGATGGGACAGCCGAGGCTCTTCATGTGGACCCGGAGCTGATGGGTGCGGCCCGTTTTCGGCTCCAGCCGCAGGAGAGAGTACGCCCCCGCCGTCCGCAGCACGCTGTACGCGGTTTCGGCGGGCTTTCCGCCCGATTCGGCGTGAATGAAGCGCTTCCTGTTTCCCGGGTCGCGCTTTATGAAGCCTTTCACGACGCCCCGCCGTGACGGGGGGCGGCCCCTGACGACGGCGATGTACGTTTTGCTCACTGTTTTTCTCCGGAACTGTCCTCCCAGAAATTCCAGTGTTTCCGGATTTTTCGCGGCGATGAGAACCCCCGATGTTTCCTTGTCCAGCCGGTGCACGATGCCGGGACGCAGCGGCTCGCCGGCGAACTCCTCTCCCAGTCCCGCCACGTGATGCAGAAGCCCCTGAACGAGGGTCCCCGTTTTCACCCCGCTCCCGGGATGCACCACGAGCCCCTGGGGCTTGTCCAGGACCACGACGTTTTCGTCCTCGTACAGCACGGAAAGATCCATTTTTTCCGGGCCGTAACGCGGGGGTTCTGGATCGTCGTACACGATGTCGAGGCGGGCGCCGGGTTCGACGCTCCGGGACGGTTTTACGGGCTTTCCGTTCTGCCGCAGTTCCACCAGGAGGTTTTTTATCTGGCTTCGCGTCAGGATCCCCGCGTTTTCCGAAATATACTTGTCGATCCGGACCCCTTTCGGCGTGTCGGGGCCGACGGTAAGTGAGACCCGCTTCATTTTTTTCCTTCGATGAAGTAGTCAACCAGGGCCAGTATCATGGAAAGACTGATGCTCACCACGATGATCCCGTTTTTCTGGTCCCGGGAAAGCGATTCTCCTTCGGCGCTGCGGAACGGGACGGGGGCGTAGCGCGAATCCATCCCGTTGAAAAAAAACCGGCCGCTCTCGAACGCGAAGGTGGAAAAAAAATACAGAAACGGAAATAGTCCGACGGCGATGATTTCCCCGCGCCGGAGGGAACGGGACCAGGCGGGAAATTCGTCGGGAGCGTAGGGTTCCGGAACAGCTTTTTCCTGGGACGCGGCGGATACGGAAACGAAAACGGCGATGAGCAGGGCCGCAACGATCCGCCGCGTCATGCGGGCCTCTCACCGAACAGGGCCGTGCCCAGTCGCACCATCGTGGAACCTTCTTCCACGGCGATCTCGAAATCGGAACTCATGCCCATGGACAACACATCGACGGCTTCGCAGCCGGGCAGCGTCCTGAGTCGGTCGAAGCAGGTTTTCAGGGTCCGGAAGGAAGCCCTCGCCGCCTCCCGACCGCCGGAGAGCGGTCCGATGGTCAGGAGCCCCCGGAACCTCAGCCGGGGAAGGGAGAGGATTCCCGGAAGGTCTTTCAGGAGGGTATCCATATCCGGGTATCCGCTTTTGGAGGACTCCCCCGACGTGTTCAGCTCCAGGAGGATGTCCGCGCTCTTTCCTGCCGCTTCCAGCCTGCGGTCCAGGGCCGCCGCGGTATGACGGGAATCGATCGAATCGACCCACCGGAAAACCTCCGCGGCGGTTTTCGCCTTGTTGGTCTGAAGGTGGCCGATGAGGTGCAGCTCGATATCGGCCGGCATTTCCATATATTTTCCGGCGGCCTCGAGGACGCGGTTTTCGCCGAAAACGCGGATCCCCGCCTCGTACGCGGCGAGAACATCCCCGCGGCCGTACGTTTTGGTGACAGCCATCAGGGTCACCGCCGCCGGATCCCTCCCCGCCCTCTTCGCCGCCGCGGCGATCCTGCTCCTGATCCCGTCGATGCGGAATTTCACGGCCGACTCCATGCGGCCATGATACCCCATCGGGTCCGGGGAATCAACAATCAGTCGTCACTCCTGCAGGTATTTCCTGACCGTGTCATCCAGGTCGGTGTTGATTTTTTCCTTCAGGTCGTGGTACAGGCTCGTTATCCTCTCGTATTTATCGTACACGTCCCACTGTTCTTCCTCGAAAAAAAGCTGATATGGTTTGAGACCCAGGGAGGACGCCAGCCGCTCCATGACCGCGGGAGACGGGAATTTCTTTCCCAGTTCGATTTCCCCGAGGTAGCTCGTGGAGATTTCGCTCAGTTCCGCGAGCCGCATCTGCGAATATCCCAGCCTTGTGCGGGCGCGTTTGATGTTTCCGGCCAGGATTGCTTGCAGCTTCGTCATGGGTACAGTATGGAGGCGGGAAATTCCGCTTACAACAAGCCGGAAGCGTCAGATTGTTGCCGCTCTGAGCGGCAACAATCTGAACGGGGCCCCCGGGCGTGCGGAACGGGAAAACCCGCCTCTTGCGGGATTACTCCTGCTGGTCTATAAAGTGAGAAGAGGGAACCGCATGAACAATCAGTCCCCGGAACCGGGATTCGACCTTCAGAGCGCGAAACGCATTGCTCTGGACTACAGGACGGCCACCGGCATCGACTGCTTCATCATTGATATGGACGGAAACTACCTCTTCTCGACGAACGAGAAATCCGGCGTCTGTTCCTTCTGCAGCACCTACCACATGTTGTCGGGGAAATCCGACACCTGCATGAACGCCCATCTCTACGGCAGCTATCAGGCGGAACGTTTCGGCGGCAAATACATCTACTTCTGTCCCACCGGTTTCGTGCACTGGGCGTCTCCCATACTGCGGGACGACATCATGCGGGGCGCCATCCTCGGCGGGCCCGTTCTGATGATAGACCGGGAGGAATATTTCCAGGAGGAGCTCCTGAAGAAAATTCAACCCCCGGTTTCGGACAGGAAGCTGCTGCGGCGTCAGCTCGACGCCATCCCCTTCCGCCGGCCCGAGGAGGTGACGAGCCTTTCGGAGATCCTCTTCATCATGAGCACCTTCGTTTCGGGGATCAACGCCGCCGAATTCGTCGCCGAGAGGGAACAGCTCGCCCAGCAGTCCAACATTTCCGATTACATCCAGCACCTGAAGACCATGGGCGGCGACGAGGACCGGTCGGCCGAGTATCCCCTGGACAAGGAGCGGGAACTCCTGCGTCTCATTTCCCAGGGTGACAAGACGGGTTCCCAGAAGGTTCTGAACGAGATACTGGGCTACGTGTTTTTTTCCAGCGCGGGAAAGATCGACGTGGTGAAGGCCCGGGTCCTCGAGCTCGTCGTCCTCCTGTCCCGGGC
>CAZGUL010000068.1:0-7139 GCA_964529055.1 uncultured Spirochaetaceae bacterium | reverse complement strand
GGAAGGCGGAGCCGAGGCGGAGCAGATTTTCGGTCTCAATTACAATTACCTGAACCAGGTCCACAAGTTCAAGACCATCGAGGACATTTCCTACTGGCTTTCCCGCATCATGATGCGGTTCACCGATCTGGTTTTCAACCTGCAGGACGTGAAGCATGTGGACGTCATCTACAAGGCCATCGATTACATAAAGCGGAACTACATGAAAAAAATCTCGCTGAAGGAGGTGGCGGACCAGGTTCTCCTGAGCCCCTCCTATTTCAGCAAGCTCTTCAAGGACGAAATGAGCTGCAACTTCAACCATTTTCTGAACCAGGTCCGCATCGAACGCTCGAAGACCGTCCTGCTGGACAACACCGTCCCCCTGGTGGACGTCGCTTTTCTGATGGGTTTCGAAGACCAGAGCTATTTTACAAAGGTCTTCAAGAAAATGACGGGGGTCAGCCCGGGGAAATACAGGGAATCCCGCGGGCAGGTCCTCGCGAAAGCGAAGGGGAAAAAATGAACCACTCCGCAGCGACGGATCCCGCGGGACTGCCGGTTTTTCTCGCCGGCGGAGAGGACGCGGTGATGATCGTTCACGGATTTACGGGAATCACCGGGGAGCTGCGGTACGCCGCGGAAAGGCTCTGGGAACGGGGCTACACGGTTTCGCTCCCCCGGCTCCCCGGCCACGGCACCTGGGGGGAGGATTTTCTCCGGACCGGCCGCCGGGACTGGCTGCGGCGGGTGGAGGACGAATTTCAGGACCTGTCGTGCCGGTACAGGCGGGTGCATCTGACGGGGCTTTCCATGGGAGCCCTCCTCGTTCTTCTGCTGGCGAGCCGCTACGACACGGGGAAACTCGTCCTCGCCGCGCCGGCGATCACGAACACGGACCGCTCGATTCGCTTCGCGCCTTTCCTGCGGCATTTCCGCCGGGTGCTGCCCGACAGGGATTACGTTTTTTCCGGCCCGCCGGAATACGCGTCCGTCGCGCGGGAGTACTGGGGCCGGAAATGGGTGGGCCCCGCGGCGGAACTGTACCGGCTGCAGAGGGAGGCCCGGGGGTGCCTGCCGTCGGTTCGGGCCGATACGCTTGTCATCGTTTCCCGGGCGGACGACACGGTCCCGCTCGAGGCCGCCGATATCATCGGGGACGGCATCGGCTCGACAAACGTCCGGCGCGTCGTTCTCGAGACAAGCGGCCACGTGGTCCTGAACGACTCCGAAAGGGACACGGCCCTGGACGAGATCATCCGTTTTCTCGAGGATTCTCCCGGGACAGCCTCTTGATTTTTTCGAGCATCCGCTTGAACGGCGAATCGGGTTTCTTGAGTTCCCGGGACCCCCGGGTGATCTTGCAGAGACTGAGGGAGTATTTCTTCGCGATTTCCCGCTGGGTCACCCCCCCGTCGATTTCCTTTACCAGGGTCCAGCGGGTTCCTATGGCGCGAACTTCCGTTTTGGTCAGTATACTGTGCAGGAAATCTTCGATTTCCCGGGGGTCCGTCGTTTCCGCCAGGACCAGCGAGAGCTCCCGGACGGCGTTTCGTATAACCTTTTCGTCGGTCATGGGGTGATTCTATCCGTTACCGTCTTTTCGGTAAAGTCTAAATAGATTATTCTCCTCCGATATGACACCAATACTCGCGAAGAACTACCACACCCACACGTACCGCTGCAAGCACGCCGCGGGGGACGTTCCCGCCTACGTTGATGAGGCCCTGAAGGCCGGCATCACGACTCTGGGAATGTCGGACCACACCCCCCTTCCCGACGACTGGATGGGTTCGGTCCGGATGTCCCTGGCCGAGCTGGACGGCTATATTTCCGCCATCGAAAACGCCGGCCGCCCCGGCATCCGGCTCGTGAAGGGCATGGAATGCGACATCAATCCCCTGTATTACGGTTTTTACCGGGAAGAGCTCCGGGATAAACGGGGATGCGAATATCTCATCGGGGCGCTCCACTGGTACCGTCACGACGGGGAATGGCTCTATGCCGGACGCATGCCCACCGCGGCCCATCTGCGGTCCTACACCGACGCCCTCATCGCGGGAATCGAAAGCGGGCTCTTCGCCTTCATCGCCCATCCCGACCATTTCGCGGCGGGGTACCTGCGCTGGGACTCCGAAGCCGAAGCCTGCTCCCGGAGCATCATCGCCGCGGCCCGGGACCGGGGCGTTCTTCTGGAAATAAACGGAAACGGGTTCCGCAAGCCTCCCGTGGAGGAGAACGGCAGGGCCCGCCCGCCCTACCCGCACCGGCGCTTCTGGGAAATCGCGGCCGGTTACGGCTCCCCAGCAATTTGCAATTCCGATGCCCACCGTCCCGGGGACGTGGCGGCGTCCCTCGACCTGTGTCTTGCCCTCGCGGAAGAAACGGGCCTCAAGGTCGGCGACCTGCGGCCGGGCAGGGACTGAGCAGTTCCTACTCCGCCGCGGCGGGCCGGTGGCCGTGGCAGTTTTCGTATCGCCTGCCGCTGCCGCAGTAGCATTCCGCTCCGGTTTTCACCGCCCGGGGATGCGGTTCGGTGTCCCCGGTTCCGCGCCGCTGCAGGATGTCCCGGGCCAGTTCGCGAAAAACCGGCAGCGTCTCCCTGTAGAACAGCTTCCAGCCCTCGCAGAGATGCGAAAGGGTCGCGGGTTCCCGGTCCTGCCCGGGCCGGTTCTTGAGGCAGTCTCCCGAACACAGGGGCAGGAATTCACAGTCCCCGCATGCGGGGGACCATCGGTTCTTCGCCGCGCCGAATTTCCGGTATATCGGAGACTCCGCCATGCGGCGAAACGAATCGGTCGTCACATTGCCGAGCCGCAGGTCGCTCCGGGCGAAAAAGTCGCAGGTATAGACGTCTCCGTTGTGTTCCACCATGAAGTACCGCGAGCAGGAACCGCCCATGAAGCAGACGTTGTGCACTCCCCCGACGAGGAAGTCCAGGATCGAATCGAAATGGCGCACCGACACGGCCCCGACGTCCCGCGGGTGCCAGGCTTCGAAAATCCCCAGCAGAAAACGGCCCCATTCATCCCCGGAAATCGTCCACGGCAGGACCGTTCCGCCCGTGTCCCATTCCACGCAGGGGATGTACTGGTGGTACATGAATCCTTCGCTTTTCAGAAAATCGTATACCGTTGCGCTCCTGCCGACGTTGGCCGAGCTGACCAGGGTCAGGATGTTGAACTCGGCCCGGCGGCGGCGCAGGGCGGCGATTCCGCGCATGACGTTCCGGTAGGAATTCGCGCCGCCTGAGTTCAGCCGGTATGTTCCGTGCACATCCTCGGGTCCGTCCAGGCTGACGCCGAGGAGAAATTTATACCGGGCGAAAAAATCGGCCGCCTCGTCGTTGAGGAGCGTCCCGTTGGTCTGCAGTCCGTTGCTGACCACCGCTCCGGGGGGGCCGTACCTTTCCTGCAGCGCCACGACCTTGCGGAAAAAATCGAGGCCCATCAGGGTCGGCTCCCCGCCCTGCCATCCGAAGGCGTACACCGGCTGGTCGGTCCTCATGTACGCCGACACGAGTTTCTCGAGGACCGCGTCGCTCATCCTGTGCGTCCGCGTTTCGGGGTACAGTCCCGCTTTTTCGAGGTAGAAACAGTAGGAGCACCGGAGGTTGCAGTCCGCCGCCGCGGGTTTCACGAGAAGCGAGAAAGGCTTGTCCGGAAATTTCGGGGCCGATTTCCCCATCCCCTGATCCTCCTTCCGGCGAGATTACCGGATCGCGCGGCGAAAGTCAAAGGCGGCGTCCCCTTGCCCCCGCGGCGTCATTCGTGACAGAATGCCCCATGACCGGTTTCACGATAAAGAAGGCCTTTTTCGATTTCTGGGACAATCTCTTCACGATCATCCTGCTCAATGCGGGCTTCATCCTGCTGGCGGGAATTCCGCTTTTCCTGCCGTACTGGCTGTATCCCCTTCACGGCTGGGCTTCGATCGGGGCCTTCGTCGCGGGTGTTCTCCTTCTGTTCGTTTACGCCTCGGCGGCCTCCCTTATGTGCCGCGACATGGCCGATTACCGCCGGCCCGGTTTCCCGGATTTCATCGCGTATCTGAAGGACGGATGGTTTTCCGGCCTCGCTTTCGGCGTCATAACCGCGGTCCATCTCGTCCTGCTGCTGGTCGCCTTTCCCGTGTACGGGGCCATGAGGAACTTCATCGGCCTGGCCGCTATGGTTTTCATTTTCTGGTTCAGCGTGCTGTGGCTGCTGGCCTCGCTGTATTACTTTCCCCTCCGGGCGCGGCTCGACAGGAACGTGCCGAAAATTCTGCGGAAATGCTTTCTTCTTCTTTTCGACAACACGGCCTTCACGGTGTTTCTCGGGTCCGGCGCCGTCCTCATCATCGCCGTTTCCTTCTTCGCCGCCTTTCTGATACCCGGCCCGGCGGCGGTCCTCGTATGGGTCCATGCGGGGTTCAAACTGCGGCTCCTGAAGTACGACTATCTGGAAAAGAACCCGGGGGCGGACCGGAAGAACATCCCCTGGGAAACCCTCATCGCGGAAGAACGGGAAAAGGTCGGGCCCCGGACGCTTAAGGGGATGATTTTCCCCTGGAAAGAGTGACGCTCCGCCGGAAAAAGCCGGAAATCACAGCGTCCTTCCTCCGTCCCTCAATCTGAGCCGCACATACTCCCCGTCCAGTTCCAGATCACGGATCAGTTCCAGGGTCTGCTCCCGGGACACGAGATTGAGCTCTCCGTACAGAAAGACCAGCGCCTTTTCGGGAATGCCGGGGACTTTGAGGGCGTTCATGTTGATCAAAAGGTTTTCCGGGCCGTCACCGTACCTCTCCCGGAAATGGCCGTGCAGAATTGACGCCCCGGAGCCGCTCCGGACGGCTTCGAGCTCCCGCCGCAGGGGACCGATGTCGCCCCGCGCGGCAGCCTCCCCGGCCGGCTTCAGGTGCAGGTAGGTGTACTCTTTTCCGGGGAGGTAATGATGCTGGTCGCAGCGGGTGCAGTAGTTGGGATCCCGCGGATCAGTTTTCTGACGGTCACCTCCCACGATCACCAGGGGATCGAAATAGATCGCGGGGCATTCCCCCCCGTCCACGGTGTAATACCGGTAGGTATAGAAGGAGTCCCGGAGGCAGTCAGGATGCTCGCAGTACGCCGTGAGGGGGAAAATGTCCGTCCCGATCTCCAGCAGAAGCCGCGCGGTGGGATTGAAGATTTCCCTGCGGAAGTTGAGGATCAGAGTCGGAAAAATGAAAACGAGGCCCCGCCGCTCCGATTCCCGGCGGACCACGTAGGCCAGCCTTTCGTCGTAAAAGGTAGCCTCGTCCAGGATCCACGTGCCGGCCCCGGGGCGCGCTTCCAGTTCCTTTTCCAGGTCGAAACTGGAGCCGATGCGGGCGATCCGGCCGCCGCAGCGTTCGTAACCGCCCCGGTAGGCCAGGGCGTCCTCCGGGTAGTCGGGAAAACGGCCCGAGTCCAGGATGGACCGCACGAAGACGACCTCCCGCCGGTCCGCCCCTGCGGTGAGGGTGGCCGCGGCGGCGGCGGGCGATTTTTGCACCGCGATCCGCGAATCCCGGAAAACCCGGGCGGAGTATTCGGTCTTGCCGGAACCCATGGGCCCGATGACGAGAATCCGTCTTCCGCCCCTGGTGAAATCGAAGTGGTTGAAGGAATGATGGATCCTGAAACCGGGAAAGCCCAGGCTCTTCAGAAAACCTTCGGTTTCCTCCATGCCGGTCCCGCTAAACCGTCTCGGCCTTCACCGGATTGCGCAGGATCCCGATTTTCTCGATTTCGACCTCCACCACGTCCCCGGGCTGGATGGGGCCGACTCCGCTGGGCGTTCCGGTCACCACGATGTCGCCCGCATGGAGGGTGAAGTTGTGGGTTATGAATGAGAAAAGTTCCGTGATCGGGAAAATCATTTCGCGGGTATTGCTCGACTGCACGACCTTTCCGTTCAGGCGGCATTCGATCGCCAGATTCTGCGGGTCCCCGATGTCCTTCGTCAGCACGATCTGGGGGCCTATGGGGCCGAAGGTGTCGAAGGATTTTCCGCGGAACCAGCCGGACTTGTCCGAGGTCTGGATGTTGCGCTGGCTTACGTCGTTCATGCACGTGAAGCCGTAGATGTGGTTGTACGCCTCCGACGGCGGGATTTTCCGGCTCGTATCCTTCACGATGAAAGCGAGTTCGGCCTCGTAATCCGTGCGGGGCGGGTCGAATTTGTAGCGGGACAGCACGGCGGGTATCAGGATCGGCTCGCCGGGCCCGACGAGAACATTGGGCGTTTTCGGGAAAAGGACCGGTTCGGACGGCACGTCGAGCTGCACCTGGGTGAACTGGGCGCTGACGCTTTCCTTGACGTGTTCGCGGTAATTGAGTCCCAGCGCGATGATTTTCGACGGCTGGATCGTATACAGGGTGCTTGTTTTGTAAACCGGAAGCGTAACCACGAAAGACCTCCTCTCTTTTCGTTGCCGAAAAAATGCACTATTCTTGTTTTATAGAGGACCGGCGTGTTTTGCGCAAGAGAGGAGGAACCGGTTATGGAAAGAAAGCCCTACACCTTTGATCTGGATCGGTTCGCCCGACCGGAATTTTTCGCGCGTGTCAAGGCTTTCGCCGACACGAAGGAAACCCCGTTCGTCGCGATGAGCCTGAACACCGTCCGGCGCAGGTACGAGGACCTGAAAATACAGCTGCCCTTCGCGAAAGTCTATTACGCCGTCAAGGCAAATCCGATGGACGAGGTCATTCTTCTTTTGAAGGACCTGGGGTCCGGCTTCGACGCCGCGTCCCGGTACGAGATCGACGGGCTCCTGCGTCTCGGCGTCGAGCCCGGCAGAATAAGTTTCGGCAACACGATCAAAAAGGCGAAGGACATCGCCTACGCGTACGAAAAGGGCATCCGCGTGTTCGCTTCCGACTCGTACGACGATCTTCACAAAATCGCCGAAAACGCTCCCGGAGCGCGGGTCTTTTTCCGGCTTATAACCGAAGGGCGCGGCTCCGACTGGCCGCTGTCCCGGAAATTCGGCGCCCACGTGGACCTCATCTATTCAATGATACAGGACTGCCCAGCCCTGGGCCTCGAACCTTTCGGCCTTTCCTTCCATGTGGGTTCCCAGCAGCGCGACGTCGGCCAGTGGGACGATGCGATTTCCCACAGCAAATACCTGTTCGACGCGGTGAGGGAAAA
>CAZGUL010000067.1:0-10353 GCA_964529055.1 uncultured Spirochaetaceae bacterium | reverse complement strand
GGGCGAACCTTCACGAGTGTTTCGGCCGGCACCTTCCGGTATTCGGCGAAGCATCCGTCCTGATGCACGCCGAAAATCGAGAGATCGGCGCAGAGATTGTGCCTGCCGTTTCCGCACTGTTCGCAGCGGCCGCACGAGGAGAGAGGGTGAGCGGTGACGGTGTCGCCGATCTTGAATTCCGTTCGCCCCGAGACTTGGATATCCACCAATTCGCCGCAGAACTCGTGGCCTAGAATGAGGGGCGGCTTGGCCGAAGGATGCTTTCCCTCCAGGACGTGGACGTCCGAGGCGCAGATCCCGGCGTACGTGACGTGGATCAGCGCCTCTCCGTCCGTGATCTCCGGCATTCTTTCGTCGACGACAGACAATTCGTGGAAGGCCGTCATGCGTATCGCTTTCATTTTCTGCTTCCTCTCGGCGCCGGTCCGGTGGATTCCCTGACGACGATATCCACATCCAATTCCGTGGTTACCGGCACGTCTTTCCCGGAAATCAGGTCTACCAGGAGATCGACGCATCGTTTTCCTTTATTGAGAATCGACTGGTTTATCGTCGTTAAAGGGGGATTCGCTATGCCCGCGATCTGTATTCCGTCGAAGCCGATGACGGAAATGTCTTTCGGAATGCGCAGTCCCCGCTTTTGGACGGCGTTCATTGCCCCGAGAGCCATGAAATCACCCGCGATGAACACTGCCGTCGGCGGTGCGGAATCGAGAAGGATTTCCATCGATTGAAACCCCGTTTCCAAAGTGTTCGCGCCTTCGACGACGAGCTTCGGTTCGAAGGGGATGCCGTTTTCCTCGAGAGTGTCCTTGTAGCCCCGGAGCCTGTCGAGGCTGCTCGCGAGAATCAGCGGGCCGTTGATGAAGCCGATCCGGTAATGTCCCAGCTCCAAAAGATGCCTCACCGCGATTTTCGCTCCTTTGTGATCGTTGACGCAGAGATGGGGAACCGTCTCGACCTCGGGCATTCGTGAGGTCAGGATGAACGGTATCTGTGTCTTTTCGATGTTTCGGACTATGTTCTTGTGATTCAGTCCCGGACTGATAACGATGAGACCGTCCAACCGGTCCTGGTAAATGACGTTCAGGTAGTTCTTGTTCCGGCAGTAAATAAGGAGAATGAAATAACCCAGCACATCGGCTTCTTTCACGATGCCGCGGATGATTTCGTCGTAATAGGGATTCATCAGAATGTAATCGATGTCGTGGGGAATGATGATGCCGATGGTGTTGCTCTTGTTGATGTTGATTCCCTTTGCGAGCGCACTGGGCTGATAATTGTATTTTTCGACGAGTTCGAGGATCCTTTTCCGCGTCTCGGGAAGGATGTCCGGCTTATTGTTGATCGCTCGTGAAACAGTCGTTTTCGAGACCCCCATTTCCCGGGCGATATCGGAAATCGTGTGTTTTCTTCTGTTCGGGTGAAATACCATGATGCGTTATTCTACCCCATCAACAGATTCGGGATGAAGAGGACGATGTCCGGAACATAGACGAGGAGAAAGAGGACACCGATCAACGCCGCGATGAAAGGAATTGACTCCCTTATATAATCCTCGATTTTTACCCCGGTTATCGACGTTGTGACGAACATCATGGTCCCGAAAGGCGGCGTAAATCCGGCTATGGTGAGGTTGATGCACATGACGATGCCGAAATGCACCAGGTCCACCCCCAGCTTGCTAACCGCGGGGACGAGCAGAGGCGCTAGAAGAACCATCGCCGCGCCACCTTCGAAAAAGCAGCCGACCACAAGCAGGAGGACCATGATTATAAAAAGCATGGCTGCCGGGGATGAAATGTTGCTGATCAGCACCTCCGTGATCGTGATCGGAATCCTTTCCCAAGTAAGGTAGCTCCCGAAAGCGTTTGCCGCCGCGATGATGAACATCACCCCTGCGGTGGCCTCCACGGATTCCATCAGAATCGCCTCTATATGCTTGAGCCGGAGTTCCTTGTAGACGAAAACTCCGACGAGAACAGCGTAAAACACCGATATGGCCCCCGCCTCGGTGGGAGTGAACATCCCGAACCGCAAACCCATCAGGATACCGAAGGGAAGAAAAAGAGCCCAGGCTGACTCTTTCAGGTGATCCAGGACTTCCCTACCCGTCGGACCTTTCGCGCGAGACGGCGCGTATTTTCTTTTTTTCGATATGACCGCGACCGTTGCCATCAGCGCGACGCAGATCAGAAAACCCGGAATATAGCCGGCGAAAAACATTCTCGCGATGGATACGTCCGCGGCAACCGCGTAGAGAATCAGGATTATGCCCGGCGGTATGATGGGCGTGATGCAGGACGACGATGCGGTGACGACCGTAGAGAAAGCTTTCCCGTATCCCAACCTTTCCATTTCCGGCACCAGGATTTTGGATTCCATGGCCGCGTCCGCGTTCGCCGATCCTGACAAACCGCCCATCAGCGTGCTGAGTAGTACATTCACTTGCCCGAGACCGCCGGTCATGTGGCCGACGAGCACGTCAGCGAATCCCATCAATCTCCGGGTTATGCCCGCGTAATTGAACACAACCCCCGCGCAAGCGAAAAAAGGTATAGCCAGGTACGGGAATGATTCCATGGACGTAATGATCCGCTGCACCGAGATCTCCACGGGCATCGTGGTGTTGATGAAGACATAGTAGAACAGGGTTGCGATGATCATCGCGAAAGCCACGGATATTTTTTGAAAGAACAGAATAAAAACCAGTATCATCGGAAGAAACGGCAAAAACGACATATTCCGCTTCCTTTGTTTTCGAGATTAACGCGGTCCGGTGTCGGTCCGCGGACTCTGCACGATATCCTTATTTCTGCGTACTGCCTCCAGCAAGAAAACGAAAGACTGTGCGGACATGATCGCGAAGGCGCATACGGCAGGAAAATAAATGAACGTATAGGGGATCCTCAGAGCCGAGGTGGGCCGTATCCACGCATCGATCGTAAGTTTGGAGCTCAAGTAGACGAGGACCAGGTTGACCCCGGTGAGAAGCGCGAAATTGAGGATTATCACGCGCTGCCTGAAGGCTTCCGGAAGTTTGTCCACAATTACGTCTATGGATATCAGGGCATGTTTCTTGTAAAGAATGCAAATTCCGAAAAATACGCTGTATGTAAAGCCGATGAATGATATCTCCTCGGTGGAGCTGAACGATCGGCCGAAAAGATACCTTGAGAAAACGTTGATGATTATCATGATCACCATTATGGAAAAAGCGGCCATCGCGATGTATTTCTCGATGTTTTGTAGGAACCTGGACATTGTTTTTTCCTCATCAATACGGGCGGCGTCTAAAGTTCGCCGCCCGGTATTTACGGGTTATTTCGTAATAATGGCGCGAATATCGAGATAGAGATTGGGAGTCCACTCGGGGAAGTTGGCGCTCACCGACTTCGCAGCCTCGAGAAAGGCTGTTTTATCAACGGTATTGAATTTGACCCCTTCCTTTTCGAGTTTCGCCTCGAAATCTTTTTCAAGCGTACGCACGAGCTGTATCCGTTTCGGAGGATAGGCGCTTCCGATGTTGTCGATGGCGGCTTGTCCGGCAGGACTAAGGGATTTATAGACGCTCTGTGACATGACGATAGCGGTGGGAGCAATTAAATGCTCGGTTCTGCTGATGAATTTGCGGGGTTCATAAAGTTTGGCCGAATACAGGAGGGAAACCGGGGATTCTGCTGCGTCCGCGACTCCCTGGGAAAGAGCGGAATACACCTCGGACCAAGCCGTGTTTGTCGGATTTCCTCCCAAGACCTTTGCAACTTCATTCCACATCTTTGTGGGAGCACAGCGAATTTTAAGGTTCTTCGCATCTTCGCGTTTGTAGATTGGTTTGTTGGAAATCAGGTTCCGGGTCCCGAAATATACAAGAGTGACGATACGGAGCCCCTTTTCCTCAAGTTTACGGGAGAGTTTCTGCCCGATATCGGACTTCCATACTTTTTCGATGTGATCGGGTTCTGTGAAAAGGTAGGGATGCATGAAAACGGCAAAATCCGGAACGTAATCTGCGAGGTGGCTTGGGTCGCAGTCCTGAAGAATCGGGGCGCTTTTCGAAATCGCTTCTATCATGTCTTTGGTTTTTCCCAGTGCTTCGGTCGGGTAGATTTCGACCTTCAGCGTACCGTTCGAGGATTTGGAAATATCATTGCAGAACTCCGTCCAATAGCCGAAATTCGGGTCCATGCTTCCGAGAACCGAATTGAATTTCAATGTCGTGATCGCGTTTTCCTTTGTGCCTGCAGCGAAGGAAAATCCTGCGACCGCAAGAATAAGAAGTCCCAGTGTCAACAGTCTTTTCATGTCTTTGCTCCTTTTCCGTTTGACGGATGGTTTGCCGTTTGTGTGCGGCATTCTTCGTAACCGGTTACGTAACCGGTTACGTAACTATAAACCCGGAAACCTGAATCTGTCAATTTTTTTTTACAATTTCCTTTTAAATTTTCCCAAAACGAGAGGTTTTTCAAATTCTGGCTGCCGATCGCTGTCGGCGCCCCCCTCGCTCCCCGCCGCGCACAGGCAGGCGCCGTAGATGAACACGCAGCCGGAAAGGTAGCTCCACAGGAGGAGGGCCGCCGCCCCGCCGAAGGCGCCGTAAACGGGATTCAGGGGGGTGAAGTTCCGGAGGTAAACGAAAAAGAGGGCGTCCCCGGCCCGGAAAAGCGCCGTCGTCATCAGGGCGGGGATCCACACGTCGGAAAACCGGGTGCGTCCTCGGGGGGCGATCTTGTAAAAGAGCAGGAGGCTGGCGAAAACGAACAGGGGCGGAATGAAGAAACTGCCGGTGTCGTAGGCCCGGGACAGGAAGCCGCGCAGCGGGAGTATCCACCTCTCGGTCATTTCCATCAGGATGGGGAAAACGATCCCGGCGAGCACCGCGCCGGACATGATGCACAGAAGGAGCAGGCTTTTCAGCGGAAGGTGCCACCAGGTCCAGGCGTCGATGCCCCAGGCGCGGTTGGTGGACCGTATGAGGTTGGAGAAGAACTGGAGCGCCGCCCAGACCAGCAGGATCGAGGCCGCCGCCCCGGCCCGCCGCCGGACTTCGAAGAAACCGAAAAAACTCCGGAGGATGCGGTCCTTGATTTCGTCGTTTATCGGGACGTAGTTGCGGAAATACGCGATCAGGGCCTCGCCGGCGGCGGCCCGGTCGACAAAGGCGGAAGCCGCGGATACGACGAGGATGATGATGGGAAACATCGCGAAGAGGGCGTTGAACGCCAGAGCGGCGGCCCGCTGGGACCCGTCTATGGAGAGGTATTTTCTTCCCGCCAGGAGAAGGACGGTCCAGACGCGGCGCATCATGCTTCTAGTCTAACGCGGGGATTTATAAAAGTGAAGCCCCCGCCGCCAACGGCGGACGGGGACTTCGGGGGAGAATAGGTTTTATGATCACGGCCCCGCCGACGGCGGCGCCGGTATCACCACGTTATTTGACGATGCCGATCAGGAAGTCGCTGCCCGCCCTGTGAACGCGGAGCATGAACTCCTTCTTGTCCGCATCGTTGATCGCCCGGTAGAAATCCACGATGGAATTGATCTTCCGTCCGTTGATTTCCCGGACTATGTCGCCGGCCCTCAGGTTCGCCGTGTCGGCGGGACTGCCGGATGTCACGTTGCCGATGATGACCTTACCGATGTCGCCGGTCAGGTTCAGGTCTTTGCGGATCTTGTCGGTGATCTCCACCGCCGAGATGCCGGGCCAGGCCTTCTTCGTGATGTCGCCCATTTCGGTCTCCGCCTTGCGGGCGGCGGTCTTGACCCGGAGGTTCATCGTTTCGCCGAAACGGATTATCTGGAACTCCACGGTCCTGCCGGGAACCAGGTTGCCCACCGCCTGCACCAGTCCGTTGGAGTTCGTCACTTCCTGGCCGGCAATCCGCACCACCAGGTCGCCCGGTTGGATTCCCGCGTAGTACGCCGGGGAGTCCAGGAAGACGTCGTAGACGAATGCTCCGAGGGATGTCTTGATGCCCATGCTTTCCCGCAGCTCCTTCGACGGGTCGCCGGAGTTGACGCCCAGCCAGCCGTATTCGACGGTGCCCTTCGTCACAAGATCTTCGATGGCTTTCTTCGCGTTGTTGATCGGTATGGCGAAACCCAGGCCCACGTTGCCGCCGCTCTGGGAGGCGATCCAGGTGTTGATGCCGATGACTTCGCCGTACAGGTTGACCAGGGCGCCGCCGGAGTTGCCCTGGTTGATCGCCGCGTCGGTCTGGATGTAGTCGGTGAAGTTGCCCACCTCCATGCCCGGAACGGGCCTGCGGCCGACGGCGCTGACGATGCCGAGGGTGATGGTGGACTCGAAGCCCAGGGGGTTTCCGACGGCCATCGCCCAGTCGCCCACCTGCACCTTTTCCGAATCGCCCAGGACCGCCACGGGGATCGGGTCCGAGGTTTCGAAGACCACCAGAGCCAGGTCCTTCCGGGCATCCTTGCCTACGAGTTTCGCCTCGTACTCCCGCCCGTCGTGAAGTTTCACCTTTATTTCATTGGCGTCGCCGGCAACGTGGTTGTTGGTCAGCACGTAGACTTTCTTCCCGTCCTTCCGGACGATGACGCCGGAACCCAGGCCCTGCCTGCGGAATTCCCGCTCCTGGGAGTTGTCGTTGCGCTGGTCCCGGTTCCGGGGGTTGCCGAAGAAGAACTCGAAGGGGGAGCCGAAGTTTAACGAGGGAACCCGCTGCTTGACCACCTGCACGACGTCGATTTCGACAACGACGGGAAGGACTTTCTGCGCCACCCGCCGGAGGCTGTTCTGCACGCCTTCCAGGGCGGCGACTTCGCTGCGGGAGAGCTCCTGCGAGAACGCCGGCTGAAAAGCCCCGAAGAAAAGCGCGGCCGCCATCACCAGTAAAATCGACTTCTTTGCCTTTTTCATGCTATCGTCCTCCTGCTTTCGCAAGCTTTTATCTTGAGTAGAGATTACAGGAGGAACCTTTCCGGAGAATTACGGGGGTATTACAGTTTTGTAATCGAGGATTCCGGCAGTTCGACGAAAAACGCGGCGCCCCGGCCGGGTTCGGACTCCACGCCGATCCTGCCGCCGTGGGCCTCGGTCACCGCCTTCGCGATGGACAGCCCGATTCCCAGTCCCGGCCTGGTCCGCGATCCCGCTCCCCGGTAGAGTCTTTCCCAGATTCTGGAAACCTCCTCGGCGGGAACGCCGGGCCCCCGGTCGCGCACGACGATGCGGGGCCGCCCTTCTTTCACCGAAAGCCCGACCAGGACCTCCCCGCCGTCGTGGGAATACTTGACCGCGTTGTCCAGAAGATTTCCGATCACCCGGCGGAACCGTCCGGGGTCCACCTTGGCGGAAAGGCTCTCCGGACCGGCGAGACGGATCGTCACACCCCGCTCCTCGGCGACGAAGGAATACATCTCGACGAGCTGGTCCGCCAGGATAACCAGGTCGGTTTCGGCCAGGTCGAGCTTCAAGGTTCCCGATTCCGCCTCCGACAGGTCCATGATCGCGTTCAGCAGCGTCAGGATCCGGTCCGCCTCCTCGAGGCCGTCCTGCAGGGCTTCCCTGATGCGCCGGGGGTCCTCCGTCCCCCGCAGGGCGAGTTCGGCCAGACCGCGGAATCGCGTGAGGGGAGTGCGCAGGTCGTGGGCCACCGCGTCGAGGGTTCCCTTCATTCCCCGCACCAGGGTTTCGATGTGCTCCAGCATGCGGTTGAAGAGGCCGACCAGGTCGCGGAGCTCGTCCTGGGCCTGTCCCTCGTCGATCCTCTCCGTCAGGTTTCCCGTGTCGACGATGGAGCCCGCCGCCGCGGCGAGTTTCTGGATCGGGTCCAGGGTCTTCGCCGTCAGGAACGCGCCCACCAGGGCGCCGAGGATCAAGAGGGGGATGAACAGCAGGGAGAAGTTCCTCACCACCAGCGCCACGGTCTTTCTGCTCTGCTCGGTGGAGACGCCGACCTGCAGGAAGTAATCCTCGCCCAGCGGGATCCCGGCGGCGGTGAGGGTGTAGGCCCGTCCCGGCGAGCGGAGGGTCAGGATCGTTTCCGGGTCCCGGGAGGCGCCTTCCAGGTTGTCGGGAAAGAAGTCCTTCCACCCCTGGGGATAGATGAAAAGGACGGTGGTGTTCGCCTCGTCGGAAACCCGGAGAAAAAACGGGGTGCCTTCCAGGCCCACGGCCCCCCCCTCCAGACCGGAGATGACGTCCTCCACGTTCCGGGTCTGCGTGACGGCCCAGTACCCGAGCAGCTTGTGGCGGATGAATTCCAGCTCCTTGTCCCGCAGGGAGGTCTTTACCGTGAAATACACCCCGCCCAGCAGCAGCAGGGACGTCAGCGCGAAGAGGGCCGAGAACAGCGCCGCGATGCGAAGGTTGATCCGGCGGATCCCCGCCTTATTCCCGGCGGAGAACATATCCGACGCCCCGGATGGTGTGAAGGATCTTGGAGTCCGGCCTTTTCTCGAGCTTGCTCCGGAGCCGGAACACCAGAACGTCGACGACGTTGGTCTGGGGATCGAAATCGTAGTCCCAGACGTGCTCGAGGATCATCGTTTTCGAGAGCACCTGGCCGGGGTGGCGCAGGAAATATTCCAGCAGGGAAAATTCCCGGGGCTGAAGGTCGAGCTTTTCGCCGCCCCGCGTCACCTGCCGGGAAACGAGGTCCATCGCGATGTCGGCGTATTCCAGCCGGACCGGGGCCGCGGCGGAGACGCCGGACCTGCGGATCAGGGACTGGAGGCGCACCAGGAGCTCGGAGAACGAGAAGGGTTTCGTAAGGTAGTCGTCTCCGCCCTTCCGGAAGCCCAGCACCCGGTCGTCCACCGAGCGCTTCGCGCTGAGGATCAGGATCGGCGTCGCGGTCTTCCTCTCCCGGAGGCGCTCGATCATCGCGAGGCCGTCCATGCCCGGCAGCATGATGTCCACCACGGCGGCGTCGTAGGCGGTCGCGGCGAAACCCGCGAGGGCGTCCTCGGCGGTGGTCACCGCGTCCACCGCGAATCCGGCCTCCCGGAGCCCCTTCGCGACGAAGGAGGCAATCTTCCTGTCATCCTCGACGATCAAAATCCGCATGGGAGAAATTTACAGGATATCAGCCGTTTAGGCAAACAGCACCAGGCTCAGGGCCATGACGAGCATTCCCCCGATGAGTCCGGCGATGGCCACATGGTGCTGGCCGTATTCCTCCGCCGCCGGCATCAGCTCGTCCAGCGAAATGTACACCATGATGCCCGCGACTCCGGCGAAAACCAGCCCGAACGTCAGGTCCGAGACGATGTTCCGGAGAAGAAAATAACCGATGACCGCCCCCACCGGCTCGGAGAAGCCTGACAGGAAGGAAAGGAAAAAGGCTTTCTTCCGGCTTTTCGTGGCATAGTAGATCGGCACCGAAACGGCGATCCCTTCGGGAATGTTGTGGATCGCTATGGCCACCGCGATGCTGATACCCAGGGCGGGATCGTGCAGTGCGGCGATGAAGGTCGCGAGGCCTTCCGGAAAATTGTGGATGGCGATGGCCAGTGCCGAGAAGAGCCCCATCCGGAGAAGCTTCTTTTCGTGGCCGCTGCCCCGGTCCTTCATGTCGTCCAGCGTATGTATCTCGTGGGGGTTTTCGAAGGAGGGCACGAATTTGTCGATCAGCGCGATCAGGGCGATGCCGGCGAAAAACGCGATGACGGTGTACCAGTACCCCGGGGACTCGCCGAAGGCCGATTCCAGGGAATGACGCGCCTTCGCGAAGATCTCGATCAGGGAGACGTAGATCATGACTCCCGCGGAAAAGCCCAGCGACGCGGCGAGGAATTTCGGATTGAACTTCCGGGACAGGAGGCCCATCACGCTGCCGACGCCGGTGGCGAGTCCCGCGAATACGGTGAGCCCCAGCGCGAAAACAATGTTGCCCGTTTCGATTCCGGTCTGCATGCGGTGCTCCTCCCTTTCCCGATTATAGGTAAAATTTCATGAGGCGTCTATTTGCCCATCAGGACCGTCGGGAGCCAGACGGAAAGCGTTTCCACATACGTCACGAGAAGCAGGCATCCCAGTATGGGGATGTAGAAAACGATGAGAGCGCGGAAGAGCCGGGACACGGAAATCCCCGCCACCCGGCTCGTCACGAAAAGGACCATCCCCACCGGGGGCGTCAGGAGACCGAAAACGAGATTGAAGACGACGATGAGCCCGAAGTGGATCGGGTTGATGCCGAAATGGGATACCAGGGGCATCAGGACCGGAACGCAGATGGTGATGGCGGCCACGGTCTCCATGAAACAGCCCACCACGAGGAGGGTCGCGTTGATCATCAGCAGGAGCGCCCATTTGTTCAGGGAAAGGGATGTTACGAAGGCCGCCAGGTCCTGCCCAACATCAAGGTGGATGCGGACTCGCGCAAC
>CAZGUL010000066.1:0-10368 GCA_964529055.1 uncultured Spirochaetaceae bacterium | reverse complement strand
GAGTCCGTTCGGAATGCGGGGGAAAAAATCCTTGTGGAGCTTTTTCTGTTTCGTGTCATAACTGCTGTGATCGCTGCTCACAATGTCGCAGAGCCCGTCGGCAATCATTTTCCACAGTCCGTTTTGATCCTCTTTGGATCTCATCGGCGGACTGCAGACGAAATTCTGGCTGTCCGCCCTCTCATAGACTTCCTCGGACAGGGTCAGGTAGTGGGGACAGAATTCGGTGAAAACAGGTAATTTCTTTTTTGCGGCGGCTATGTATTCCCGGACCTCGGATGTCGTCATATGGACGAATATCGTCGGTGCTTCCGTGGCTTCGATGATCGGTATCATGGAGGCTACCGCCGCCGATTCCGAATATGCCGGGCGGCTTTTGGCATGATAATAGGGAGTCGTCTTTTTCTCGTTTACATGTTTCTGTATCATTGCCTCAATGAGAGGTGCACATTCGGCGTGGATTTTCGCTATCCCGTTATGTCTTTTTATCAATCTCAGAACGTCAACGATTCCCATCATTTCAAGCATCACAAGATCCCGATAGATTGTGAACATCTTGATCGAGGTGATCCCTCCCGTGAGCATATCCTCGACATTTGAAAGAGAGGCCGCGTCGGCTTTCGTTACACATCCATGAAACGAATAATCGATAACCGATTTACCTTTCGCCTTCTTCATTGAATTTTCCATGGCATCCATCGGAGTCTGACTGCCGACGGGTATCGAGAATTCAACCATCGATGTCAAACCGCCATACGCGGCCGCTATCGAGGCATCTTCGAATGTATCCAGGCTGGTAAATTCACCGAGCTCCATGTTGATGTGCACATGAGAATCGATAAGTCCAGGGAAAACGAGGAGATTTTTCGCATCGATGACTTTGGCCGATTGCGCGAAATACTCGCTGTCTCCAATACTAACGATTTTTCCATCCTTGATCGCTACGTCCGCAATCAACGATTGGTCGGAATTGACGATCTTGCCATTCTTTACTACCAAGTCTAGCATGGAACCATCCTCCGTATTTTAATATACTTGTAGACTGTCGACAGTATTCACCGATAATTATCAAACAGGGTCTTTATCCTGTCAAGGTTTTTTTTACCGACAATCGGGAAGGGAAATTGCAGGAAGGTTTTTAGACAACCTCGTTCCGCGCCGGCGTTGCAAGAACGGCCGGCTCAGGAGCCTTCGAGTTCTTCGGCGCGGATGGAGGCTTCCTACACGGCGCGCATCACCGCGGAGGTGAAGGCCGCGTCCTCCAGGGCCTGGAATCCGGCGATGGTCGTTCCCGCCGGGGACGCCACCTTCGCGACCAGCGTCGCGGGGTTTTCCCGGGAGGAGCGCAGGACGGCGGCGGCCCCCTCCACGACGGAGAGCGCGATCTCGAGGGCCCTGTCGTAGCCGAAACCCGTTTTGACGCCCCCCAGGGCCAGGGCGTGGATGAAGGCGAAAACGAAGGCGATTCCCGAGCCGGACAGGCCCGTCATCGCAGGCATCAGCCGCTCCGGTATTTCCACCGCATCCCCCAGGGCCGCGGCGATTTCGACCGCCTCCCTTCTGAAGGCTTCGGCCGCGGCATCCCCGGGCGCGTCGGAAAAGGAAACGCCCACGGCGGCCCTGCCCTGCGTCGCCGCCAGGTTCGGCATGAAACGGGCGAGAAACGGAGTGTCCAGGTGCCGCCGGTAGAAATCCAGGCTCTTTCCCGCGATGATGGAAATGAATTTCCGGTTCTTCCCGAAGGGCGAGATTTCCCGGAGTACGGCCTCGGCGTCCTGGGGTTTGACAGCCAGGATGACGGTGTCGGCGAAGGCGAAAAAGTCCGCGGGCCTCCCCGTAAAATCCTCCGCACCGTGGCCATCCCGCGCGGCGGCCATCCTGGCCGGCGCCTTTTCCACCACTCCCAGCCGGACGCCCCCGGAAACGCGCCGGAGCCCCGCGGCGAAGGCTTCCCCCATGTTGCCGAATCCGATAATGCCGATGTTTTTCATGGTCCGATTGTACCGCGCCGGGGCACCCGGTTCAAGCCGGACCGGGGGGGGCGCTTTTTTCCAGGCCGGGGAACCCGCGGCGGCGAAGGAACTCGTAGGCGATGATCGCGGCGGCGTTGGACAGGTTCAGCGAGCGGGCCTCGGCCCGCATGGGGATGCGGATGCACCTTTCCGGATGGGCCGCCAGAAGGCTTTCCGGCAGACCGAGGGTCTCCTTGCCGAAAAGAAAAAAAGCCCGGGCGGGAAAATCGGTGTCCGCGCAGGACCTCGCCGCTTTTTTGGAAACATAGAAGAATTCGCCGTCCGGGTACGCGGCGAAAAAGGCGTCCAGGCTCCGGTGGCGCCGCAGATCGACCAGGGGCCAGTAATCAAGACCGGCCCGCTTCAGGTAGCGGTCTTCGAGTCTGAAACCCAGCGGTTCCACGAGGTCGAGCACCGCGCCAAGTGCGGCGCAGGTGCGTACGATGTTGCCCGTATTCTGGGGAATCTCCGGTTCGTGAAGGACGATGTGAAGTTCGGTTTCCATAAAAAAACCGGGGCGGGACCGCCCCGGTCGGTCAGGCCTGCGCGCGCGGCCCGGCCGGACCCCGGGACGGGGGACCTATTTTACCGCGGCCAGGGCCTTGCCGTAGTCCGGCTCCTGGGCGATTTCCGGAACGAGCTGGGTGTACACGACCTTGTCGGACGCGTCCAGCACGACGACGGCACGGGCGAAGACGCCGGCCAGAGGCCCGTCCACGATTTCCACCCCGTACTTTTTCCCGAAATCCTTTTTCCTCATGTCGGAAAGGGTGATGACGTTTTCGATGTGCTCCGCCTTGCAGAAGCGGTCCTGGGCGAACGGAAGGTCCATGCTTATGGTCAGAACGACGGTGTCGGACAGTTTCTTGATTTCGTCGTTGAATCTCTTCGCCGAGGCCGCGCACACGCCCGTGTCCAGGCTGGGCACGATGTTCAGGATCTTCTTCCTGCCCTTGAACGAAGCCAGGGAAACGTCGGAAAGATCCCCCTTTACCACGACGAAGTCGGGAGCCGGGGAGCCGACCTTCGGGAGATCGCCCGAGGTGTGAATTGTATTGCCTTTCAGTGTCACCGTCGCCATTGTGTCCTCCTAAAATACTTTACGTCAAATGTAAGAAATCGCGCGCCGGGGGTCAAATGTTTTCGTCCAGGATCTTCAGGACCGACGGGATGGTTCTGATGCTTTTGATGACCTTGCGGAAATCGTCGCCGTTCTCCAGCTCCATCGTGAAATTCGCCACCAGCCTGTCCTGGCCGTCGTCGTCGACCTTGCCCGAAACCAGGTGGCCCTTGAACTTCTTCACCGCCCCTTCAATCTCGGAGAAGAGATCGAAGGTCTTCTTCGCCGACACCCGGAAGTGCCGCATCGTGCGGGGGGAGACGTTTTCCCATTCCACCTGAATCGTCCGGGAATCCACGTCCGGGATGAATTTGACGTTGGGGCAGTCCCTCTTGTGGACGATGATGCCGCGGCCGCGGGAAACGTAGCCGATGATCTCGTCCCCCGGGACGGGGTTGCAGCACCGGGCCATGTTGATCAGCATGTTCTTCTCGTCGCCGATGCGGACGCCGGTCTTCCCTTCCTCGCGGAGAAGGGCCTCGCCCTCCTGCCCGGGTTTCTTCTTCCGCGGCGGGCGGGTGTGGATCGGCAGCTCCGCCTTTTTCCGCGCCACGATGTTCCGCTCGATGATGAGGCTCTCGTCGTTCTTCCTGAGCCAGTTCCGGATGCCCGCCCGGGCCCGCGCCGTCTTGACGTACCGGAGCCAGGTCAGGTGGGGATGCGCGCTCTGGGACGTGACGACCTCGATGACCTGGGTGTTCTTCAGCTCCTCCTTCAGCGGTATGATCGCGCCGTCGGCCTTCGCCGCCATGACGTGGTCGCCGATGTCGGTGTGGATGTGGTACGCGAAATCGATGGCCGTGGATCCCTTCGGAAGCTCGATGGCGTCCCCCTTGGGAGTGAAGACGTAGATGGAGTCCTTCAGAATCTCGCCCTTGATTTCGCTGAGGAATTCCCCCGACGAAATCCTGACCCCGTTCCAGCTCATGAGCCTGTTGATGATGGGAAGGTCCTCGCCCCGGACGAGCTCGCTGGTGGTCCCCTTCTTGTAGAGCCAGTGGGCGGCGATGCCGTGTTCCGCGGTCTGGTGCATCTCCTCGGTGCGGATCTGGATCTCGATGAGCTTCCCCTCGTCCCCCATGACGGTGGTGTGCAGGCTCTGATAGCGGTTCGCCTTCGGCATGGCGATGTAATCCTTGAACCGTCCTTCGATGGGTTTCCACAGGCGGTGCACGATGCCGAGGACGATGTAGCAGTCGTTCGGGTTTTCGCAGAGTACCCGGATGCCCAGCAGGTCGAAAATCTCCTCCAGGGGCTTGCCCCTCTTTTTCATCTTCGTGTAGATGGAAAAAAAATGCTTCGCCCGGGTTTCCACCTTGACCGCGATCCCCTCCTCGGTGGCGGCCTTGCCGATGCGTTCCTCCACCTTTTTGAGGTACTCGGACCGCTCGCCGCGCTTGGCCGCGACGAAGGCTTTTATCTGATCGTAAGTCTGGCGCTGCAGGTGCTTCAGCGACAGGTCCTCCAGCTCGTCCTTGACCCACCCGATGCCCAGCCGTCCCGCCAGCGGCGCGTAGATATCCAGGCACTCCGCGGCGATGCTCCGCCGCTTCGCTTCCGGCAGGTATTCCAGGGTGCGCATGTTGTGCAGCTTGTCCGCCAGTTTTATCAGGATGACCCGGATGTCCTTGATCATCGCGAAGAGCATTTTCCGGATCGTTTCCGCTTCCTGGATGGATTTGTTCTTCGCTCTGAGGATTGAAATCTTCGTGACCCCGTTCACCAGGGATTCGACGTCCCGGCCGAAGCGGTTCCGCAGTTCCTGGCGGCTCGCCTCGGTGTCTTCCAGAACGTCGTGCAGCAGGGCCGCGACCACGGACTGGAAATCGATGCGGGCGTCCACGAGGATCTCAGCCACCTGCAGGGGATGGATGAAGTACGGCTCGCCGCTGGCCCTTAGCTGGTCCTTGTGGAGCTCGATGGCCCACTTCGCGGCGTCCAGGATGATGGTCCGCTCCTCCGGCGGGTAGATGCCGAGCTTCTGTTCGAAATGCTCGAGTTTTTCCACCATCCTATGCATACGCGGGCCCTCTTCTGCCCACCGAGACCCGGCGTCGGCCGGCCAGATCGCAGACCGTGCGGAGATCCCAGAAACCTTTCTCTTCAAGAACGGCCGAAACGGTTCCGGCCTGGTCGTCGGAGCCTTCCACTAAAAGATAACCGTTTTCGGCCAGGGATTCCACAGCTTCCGCGGCGAGTCGGCGGAAAACGTCGAGACCGTCCGCCCCGCCGTCCAGGGCCATGGCGGGCTCCGGCCATCCGGCGGCCTTCATGTCCGCCGTTTGGCGGCTCGTCACGTACGGAGGGTTCGCGGTGATCATGTCGAAGGGGCCCGGCGCCGAGCGCAGGAGGTCGCTCCGGAAATTCGGAAGAACCCGGCCGAGGATGGCGCGGGAGTTGACCCGGAAAACTTCCAGGGCGTCCTCCGATAGGTCCGATACGGAAATCTCCAGGGGCCGCGACTCCTGCAGGTTCGCCGCGATCGCCAGGGGAATGCAGCCCGAGCCGGTGCAGACGTCGTGGATCCGCGCCACGGCGGGGTCCGCGCGCAGGATGGCCAGGGCGGTCTCCACCAGCGTTTCCGTGTCCGGCCGGGGGACCAGGACCCTTTCGTCCACGTAAAACGGGAGGCCGTAGAATTCCTTGCGCCGCAGGATGTAGGAAACCGGGAGCCCGGACAGCCGGCGGCGCACCGCCTCCGTGAAGGCCGCCCCGGCCTCCGGCGGCAGCTCGTCGGTAAACGCGGCGTACAGGGCCGCCTTGTCCAGGCCGCTGCAGGCGGCCAGCAGGACGACGGCGTCCAGGTACGGGGTTTCCAGACCTGCGGCCGCGAAGGCTTCGCTGCCGGAACGCAGGGCGTCCCGGAAGGTCATGCGGTTTCCACCTTGAACTTCGCTTCCCGCTCGGTGATCTTCAGCGCCTCCACGATCTCCCCGATGTCGCCCTCCATGACCGCGTCGAGCCGGTAGAGGGTCAGGTTGATCCTGTGGTCCGTCAGGCGGTTCTGCGGGAAGTTGTAGGTCCGTATCCGTTCCGAGCGGTCGCCGGAGCCGACCATGCTCCTGCGGGCCGCGGACTCGGCGGCCTGCTTCTTCTCCTCCTCCATCTCCAGGAGACGGGAGCGCAGGACCTTCATGGCCCGGGCCTTGTTCTTGTGCTGGGACTTCTCGTCCTGGCAGGTGACGACGACGCCGGTGGGCAGGTGGGTTATCCGCACCGCCGATTCGGTCTTGTTGACGTGCTGGCCCCCCGCGCCGGACGCCCGGTACACGTCGATCCGGAGGTCCTCCGTCCGGATGTCGAAATCGGTTTCCTCCGCCTCCGGCAGCACCGCAACCGTCACCGCCGAGGTGTGGGTTCTGCCGCCCGCCTCGGTGGCGGGAACCCGCTGCACCCGGTGCACGCCGCTTTCGTATTTCATGTCTCCGTACACGTTCTGCCCGCCCACGGAAAAGACGATTTCCTTGAAGCCGCCGATCTCCGTCTCGTTCGCGTCGATGACCTCGATCTTCCAGCGCCGTGACTCGGCGTACCGGGAGTACATGCGGTACAGGTCCGCCGCGAAGAGCGCCGCCTCCTCCCCGCCGGTGCCGGCCCGGATCTCCATTATGGCGTTCTTTTCGTCCCGGGGATCCCGGGGAATCAGGAGGTACTTGACCTCCGATTCGGCCTCAAGGCGGCGCTCCTCCAGGAGTCCGGCCTCCTCCCGGGCCATCTCCCGCAGTTCCGGGTCCGTTTCCTTTTCCGCCAGGGACTCGGCGTCCCGCTCCTGCCTCTCGATGGCCCGCAGCCTGTTCCACGCCTCCATGATCCCGCCCAGATGGGAGTGCTCCTGGAGGATCTCACGGTATCTTTTCTGGTCCTTCAGGATGTCGGGGTCCGCGATCATCATGTCCAGGTCCCGGTACCGGGCTTCGAGTGCGGAAAGTTTGTCCAGCATGCATGTCTCCTAGGATCTGCCCCGCGCGGGCCTGATGAAACCGAACAGGCTCCCGCAGATCCCGCCCGCGACGTGGGCGAATTCCGAGATGCTGTTCCGCTCGAAGGACTTGAGGATTTCACCCGCCAGGAAGATCGTCAGCACCAGAGGAAAGGTCAGGGGGATTTCCCCCTGGCGAATGTTCGTGAACGACGCGAGAAGGATCATCATGAAAACGACACCGCTCGCGCCGAGCAGCCCGGTGCTGAAAAAAAGAACGTTCGTGAGCCCCGTCGCGAGGGCGGTTACCGCGGCCATGAAGAGCAGGCCCGGCGAGCCGTATTTTTCCTCCAGCATGGGCCCGACAAGGAGAATGATCGCGAAGTTGCTCATGAAGTGGTTCCAGTCCGCGTGTCCGACGACGTGGGTGAACAGCCGGACATAGTGGAAGGGATTCGCGAAGCTGAAAACGCCCTTGCCGGGAATCGAAAAAAGGTTGGCCGTGAGGGCCGATCCCGCCAGGGAATCCAGCAGAAGAACGCTGAAGGACAGCAGGGTGAACGACAGGGTCACCGGCGCGTTATAACGAAATTTCATGGTCTTTTCATTATAGAAATTTTCCCGGCCTCTGTAAATCGGCCGCTCCCGGCCGTTATTGACATCAGGTAGACGCAGGACGTAGTATGGGATTTTGGGGGATATATGCGCAGAAACGCACGCAGCATCGGAATTGCCATCGTCGGGTGCGGGACCGTGGGAGGATCCGCGGCGGTCATGCTGACCCGGGACAGGGACCTGCTCCGGGGACGGACGGGACTCGACCTCGATCTGAAACACATCGTGGACAAGAATTTCGCCAACGCCGAGCGGCTCGGCCTGGATAAGAACCTGTTCCGGACGGATCTGGGCGCCGCCCTTGCGGACCCGGATGTTTCGGTCGTCGTGGAAACGGTCGGCGGAACGACCTTCGCGAAGGACATAACGGAGAAGACCCTGGCGGCGAAGAAGAACGTCGTCACGGCGAACAAGGCCCTCATCGCCAAGGCGGGGCCGGAACTGCTGTCCCTGGCCCGCAGGAACGGCGTGACGCTGAGCTTCGAGGCGAGCTGCGGCGGCGGCATCCCGATCATCCGGGCCCTGTACGACGGCCTGGTGGCCAACAGGATCGACGCCCTGTACGGCATCGTCAACGGCACCTGCAACTACATCCTGACGCAGATGATCGGCACGGGACAGTCCTACGGGGCGGCGCTAGCCGCCGCGCAGCGAGACGGTCTTGCGGAAGCGGACCCCACGCTGGACGTATCCGGCATGGACTCGGCTCACAAGCTCGCCATCCTCGCGTCCCTCGCCTTCGGCAGGAAGGTGGACCTCGATTCGATCCCGGTTTCCGGCATCGACAAGCTGGAAACCATGGACGTGGAGTTCGGCAGCCAGCTCGGCTACGTGGTCAAGCTGCTGGCGGTGGCAACCCGGCTCGACGGCGGCCTGTGCCTGCGTGTCCGGCCGGCCTTCATCTCCCGGGAACATCCATTGGCCTGGGTTTCCGGACCCTTCAACGCCATCAGCGTCTACGGCCACGCCACGGGCCACACCATGTACTACGGCCGCGGCGCCGGGGGCTCGCCCACCGCGTCGGCCATCACGGCGGACATCGTTTCGGCCGCGCTGGGAACGCAGAAAACCGTTTTCAGGACCCTGGGGGTCTGGGCCGACAGGTCGCCCCGGGCCAGGCAGGTCTCCACCGACGAGATCGTATCCCGCTTCTATCTGCGGTTCATGGTGGACGACACGGTGGGCGTCCTCGCGAAAATCGCCGCCGCCCTGGGAAAGCACAACATCAGCATCTCCTCGGTGCTGCAGAAGGAAACGCCGGAGGCCGCGGGCTCCCGCGCCGTGGCGCCGGTTGTCATCATCACCCACAAGGCGAAGGAAAAAAACGTGCGCAAGGCCCTCGCGGCGATACGCTCCCTGGATGTGGTGGTCCGGGAGCCGGTCTGCATGCACATCATGGACGAGCACGAAGAACAATTTTGAAGAAGGTTGAATAAAAAACTGCATGGCGAACGAATCGTTGAAAGAGAAGAAGATAACATCCCGCATCGGCCACGACGCGGAATCCATCGAATGGGGCATCGCGGAGCATCTGAAATACACGCTGGGCCTGGATAAATTCACCGCGTCCAATCACGACCGTTTTCTGGCCCTGTCCTACGCCATCCGGGACCGGCTCATCAACCAGTGGATCAAAACCCAGCAGACCCACCACAAGCAGGACGTCAAACGGGTGTACTACCTGTCCCTGGAGTTCCTGATGGGACGCTCCCTGGGCAACAACGCGTACAACCTGGGAATAGCCGATTCCGTCGGCGCCGCCCTGGAGGACCTGGGTTACAGTCTGGAAGACCTGCGGGAGGAGGAAGTCGACGCCGGGCTCGGCAACGGCGGCCTGGGACGCCTCGCGGCCTGCTTCATGGATTCCCTGGCCACGCTGGAAATCCCCGCGTTCGGCTACGGCCTGCGCTACGATTACGGAATCTTCCGGCAGGAAATCGAAAACGGCTGGCAGACGGAAAAACCCGACGACTGGGCCCGGGGCGGAAACCCCTGGGAAATCGAACGGCCCGACATATCGGTGCCGGTGAATTTCGGCGGCCGGGTCGAAGTGCTGACGGAGAGCGGCCGGCAGGTGCACCACTGGGTGGACACCCAGATCATTCACGGGCTCGCCTACGACATGCCCATCGTCGGGTTCGGCGGCAAGACGGTCAACACCCTCCGGCTCTGGAGCGCCCGGGCGCCGGAGGAATTCGATTTCAAGGACTTCAACGAGGGCGGCTACGTCGAGGCGGTGAGCGACAAGGTCAACGCCGAAAACCTGACCAAGGTCCTCTACCCGAACGACACCCAGTACCTGGGCAAGGAACTGCGGCTGCGCCAGCAGTACTTCTTCGTTGCCTGTTCGCTGGCGGACATCATCCGGCGTTTCAAGAAGTCCGGCCTGCCGTGGAAGGAATTCCCGAACCGGGCGGCGATCCAGCTCAACGACACCCATCCGTCCATGGCGATTCCGGAACTCCTGCGGATCCTGACGGACCAGGAAGGGCTGGACTGGAAAACCGCGTGGGACATCACCGTCAAGACCTTCGGCTACACGAATCACACACTGATGCCTGAAGCCCTGGAACGGTGGCCCGTGCAGATGCTGGAAAAGCTCTTTCCCCGGCACCTGCAGATAATTTTCGAGATCAACAAGCACTTCCTGCAGGAGGCCACGATACGCTTCCGGGGCAACATCGAAAAACTCCGCAACGTCA
>CAZGUL010000065.1:8938-10380 GCA_964529055.1 uncultured Spirochaetaceae bacterium | reverse complement strand
CAGCACGACGGCGACCCTGCTCCAGGTACCCATCGTCGTGCCTCCCCTGGTCAACTCCGGCGTGGACCCGATTCATCTGGGCCAGGTTTTCATTTTCAACATCATGATAGGTCTCGTGACGCCGCCCATGGGCCTTTCCCTGTTTCTCGTCAGCGACATCGCGAAGGTCCCGATGCGGGACATCATGAAGGAAGCGGTCCCGTACCTGATTCCGCTCCTGGGCACCCTTTTCATCATAACCTACATTCCGCAGGTGGTTCTGTGGATCCCGAACATGCTGAAATGAATTTTTTTTGGAGGATATGCATATGATAGTAATTCCGGCGAACAAAGGCGTTCGGACCTGCATGGTTTCTTTCCGCAGGGGCGACATGGTCATCGAGGAGCTCGAGAAGTATCTGAAAAAGGAAAATATCGACGCCGCCCTGATAACCTCGGGCATCGGCTCCTTCGACATCTGCAATCTGCACACCATCACGACCACGGGGCTGCCGCCGGTGGACAGGCAGATGCATCTCGAGGGGCCCGTCGAAGTCGGCTCCCTGCAGGGTTCAGTCGCCGGGGGATCTCCGCACATCCACGTTGTCGTCGAGGATGTGGCGAACGCCAAGGTCTACGTGGGTCACCTGGAACCGGGTTCCCGCTGCTGCTACCGCGTCGAGCTCGGCCTCATCGTGCTGAACGACGTCAAGACGAAGAGGCTCACCGATACCAAATCCGGCCTCATCGACATCGTGGAGGCATGACCGTGTCGGACCTCGACAGGGTACTTGAACAGGCCCGCACCGCGCTGGACCGCTTTACGCTGACGGGAAAGCGCGCCCTCGTGGTGGGCGGCAACAAGGGGCTGGGGCAGGCCATGTCCCTTGCCCTGGCGTCCGCCGGCGCGGACGTCTGCGTCGTCGGCCGCGGCCCGGAGGGCCTCGTGGAGACCGCCGCCGCGGTGGTCCGCCTCGGCCGGCGGGGGATCTCCTTCGCCGCCGACGTGACCGACGAAAAACAGGTGGAAGCCGTCGCGGCATTCATGATGTCCACCTACGGCGGGATCGACATTCTCGTCAACAGCCAGGGCATCGTGCACCTGCAGCCCGCCGCCGAGTTCGACACCGAGGCGTGGCAGCGGGTGATGGACGTCAACATCAAATCCATCATGCTGACCTGCAAGCACGTCGGCCGGATCATGCTGGAACAGAAGCGCGGGAAGATCATCAACATTTCGTCGGTCCGCGCCTTTCAGGGCAGGGCTCACGACCTGGCCTACGCCCCGAGCAAGGGGGCGGTGAACCAGCTAACCCGGTCGCTCGCCATCGAGTGGGGCCCCCTGGGAATCAACGTGAACGGCATCGCGCCGGTTTTCACGATCACCGCCATCAACGCCGTCATGATGCAGGACCCTGCCAAACGTGAGTGGGTGTTGAGCCGCATCCCGATGAAACGGCTCG
>CAZGUL010000065.1:0-8928 GCA_964529055.1 uncultured Spirochaetaceae bacterium | reverse complement strand
GGCCCGGTCATCTTCCTGGCCTCCGATGCGTCGAACTTCGTCAACGGCCACACCCTTCCGGTGGACGGGGGCTGGCTGGGGGCGTGATCATGACTGATCTGCGGGCATGGCTCCTCTCCGTCACCGGAAACCGGCCCTTCGGCTGCCTGGTGAGAAAGGGCGGACGCACGGTCCTGGAAATGTACGGCGGCGGCTTCGACGAGAACAGCCTGTTCGAGATCGGCAGCATACGGAAATCGTTCAACAGCGCCCTCGTCGGCCGGGGAATCGCGGAGGGAAAGATCGATCTGGATGTCACCGCATGCGAGGTGTGGCCCGATCTCCTCGCGCTGGGCGGGCAGGACAAGGACAGGCTCATCACGCTGCGCCATCTCGTCACCGGGACGTCGGGCTGGCTGACCGCAGACCCGCCGGGGCGGCGGTTCCGGTACAACAACGCGGCGTTCACGGCGGCGGAAAAGGTGACGGCCCGGCTCCTCGGCTTTCCGGAGAACGGTACGGCGCGGGAGGTGGAAAATCTGTTCCGCGCCCCCCTCGGCGCGGATTCCTGGAAAGTCTATCATTTCCCGAACGCCTTCGACCCGAAGAATATCGACAATCCCGGGCCGAAGCTCGCGGTGGATTCGAACCTGCGGGACCTCGTTTCGTGGGGCGAGCTGTGGCTCTCAGGCGGTGTCCGGGACGGCATCCGGCTCATACCGGCGGAATGGATCGGAAAAGCTCTGGAGCCCGCGCACGTGGAGATCCCGCCCTGCCTGTACGGCTTCAACTGGTTCGTCAACAAGGGCCGGGCCCTGTGGCCCGGCGCTCCGGAGGATTCCTTCGGCCACGCGGGCTGGGGGACTTTCCGGCCGTCAGGGGTAACGAGCCGCGCCTATCTCTGGCTCTGCCCGGGCCTGGACGCCGCGGCAGCCGTCGTCACCGACGTTGCGGCCGGCATCGCGAACGATTTCCTCGACATACCCCAGGGGCTCACCGCGGAATGGACAGCCCGGGCCGCGGCTGCGGCCGGATGGCGGAAGTCCTAGAACGCGTACCCCGCGGCGAAAACGATATACCTTTTCATCCTGTCTCCCTCCATCCGTCCGGGCCGATATTGTGGGCCCGGCTTAAATTATATCCCCGCCGGGCTCTTTCATACTATAATGAAGTCATGAATACCTCCGTCCCTCCGGTGTATCGGAAGCTCCGCCGCCACCTCGACGAACTCCCGGTGGGTTTCCCCCGGACGCCTTCGGACGCCGGCCTCAGGCTTCTGCGTTTCCTGTTCACCGGGGAGCAGGCTGCCGTCGCCCTGGGGATGGACCACCGGTTCCGGACGGCGGACGAAATCCGCCGGCGTCTGGGAGGAGAATCGCCCGCGGCGGTGGAAGCGGAACTGGACCGGATGGCGGCCCGGGGCGCCGTCCTGCGGCGGGATTCCGAGGCGCCCCCCCGCTACGCGCTTTTGCCCTACATCGTCGGCATGTTCGAGCTGCAGCTCAAAAGACTCGGCCCGGAGTTTCTCCGTGATTCGTCACGGTTCATGTACCAGGGCTACGCGGCGGAATTTCTTTCCGGCGGGGTTCGTCAGTCCCGGATCATCCCCATAGAGGAAACCGTGTCGGAAAAGCACAGGGTCGCGGGATACAACGACCTGCGCCGCCTCATCGCGGACGCGGGGGAAAGGATCGCCGTGGTGGACTGCATCTGTCGCGTCGCGAAGGACCTTTCCGGCGGGTCCTGCGCGTATACGAAGAGGCGGGAGCTCTGCATGGTGTTCCGTGATTTCGCTGATACGGTCGTCCGGGAAGGGTGGGGAAGGAAGCTGTCCCGGGACGAGGCCCTGGAGATCGCGCGGCAGAACGAAAAGGAAGGGCTCGTCCTTCAGCCGTCCAACGAGCAGGAACCCCAGTTCATCTGCGCCTGCTGCGGGGACTGCTGCGGGCTCCTCGCCTTCGCGAAGGTCATGCCGAAACCGGCGGAATTCATGGAGAGCCCGTATTTCGCGGAGATCGATGCGGACGCGTGCACCGGCTGCGGCGCCTGCCTGCGGCGCTGCCACATGGACGCTCTGCGGCTCCACCCGGCCGTGCCTTCGCGTGAGGTTCCCCAAGCCGAAGACCGCCCGCGCCGGGCCGGCAGGGCAGTCGTACGTGTCGACCCCGACAGGTGCATCGGCTGCGGGGCCTGCGTGCCGGTCTGTCCGGCGGGAGCCCTGTCCCTCCGGGAAAAATCCGGCCGCGCCGAACCTCCCCGGGACACGGAGGCCCTCATGGAAGCGCTGCTGGCAGGGCGCCGCCGCGGACTGCGCAAGGCTGCGTTCGTCGTTAAGACCCTCGCCGGCATTGCGTGGAGCGGAATCCGGAGATCTACTCGCTGAACCTGTCGGAAAAATCGGTTTTCGCGAAATCCCAGACCTTCAGGTTGTCCAGCGAAAAACGGTCCTCGGCGAAGCTGCCGTCCCAGGTCGTCGCGACGCGGAACGATCCGGCGGAGTTGTCCTGGCCCCAGGTGTTTGACGAGGACTGCGCGGCGGCGATGTTTCCGTCGATGTAAATCCGCATGTAGTCCCCGGACCCCGCGATTCCGCTCCTGTCCCAGACGACGGCGAGGTGCACCGGCGTGTCCAGCGGCGGATCGAAGACGGAATACGCAAGGCTGCTGCCCGGCCCGTTGAAAACCAGATCGAAGTACAGAAAACCGCTGTGTCCGTATGCGTTGCCGTTGTACCAGGAGAAATTCATCACGTTGGCCGTCCAGTGGTTCGCGTTGACCAGGCCGTAGACCCCGTGGCTGTACCATTGGGGGGCCGAATAGAACCGGGTCCACATCTCGACGCAGCCCCTTTCCGGGTCCGCGATCGTGGTCGGAAAATCCACACCGCTTCCGGCATACCCGGTGTTCGGGGTTATACCCTTGCCGAACTGAACATCGTGATCGAAATTCACCACGCCGACGATGGTCCCTCCCGGACCGGCCGCGCTGTTCTGGACTTCAAGCTCCGATCCCAGCCTGTTCCATAAAACGGGAGCGGGAGGCGGAGGAGGAGGCGGGGGAGGCGGCGGTCCCCGCCGGGGAACGATCCGCACTTCGGCGCTCCCGGTGACGGCCTGTCCGTCGAAGGTTCCTCCTGTGAGGACGGCCGTTACGGCGTCATCGGCGAGATCCAGGTCCTGCACCGCGAAGTGAAGCACCAGGTCGATGAAGCCGTCCCCGTCGACATCCTTCGCGGAGGCTCTCGGCCGCCCCCGGCCGTTGAGGAGGACTTCCGCGCCGGCGAACAGGACCGATGAGGGATCGACGGACTGCGCGTCGAAACCGGCCTCTCCGAGTATCGCCGCCGGGAGGGAGCCCTTCGCCGTCAGGTTGACCGGCGCGGGAATTTCGTCGCTGCCGGGCTTGACGAGGACCCGGACCGTCACGGCGGACGATGCGGCCGCTTTTTCGGCCCAGGCCTCCGGTCCCGGTCTGTGAATGGTCAACGTACTGTCGGAGCATCCGGCAAAAAGAAGGGCAAGGACCGCGGCGGCCGCGAGACCGGTCGTGACGGAAAGCATTTTTTTCATGGCGCTTTCCTCGATTCTTTTTTGATATTTATGAGAGGCGGGATGCCGGCGATACGGCTACGCCGCAGGCTTCCAGTTGAATTCTATACCTTTTGGGGAAGGAGTCAAGTCCGGGTGTCCGGCTCCGGCGGCGCGGCGAGAAGGGCCTCCCTCCGTTCCTTCAGCCACGCGCCCAGCTCCGCGACTCCGGCGCCGGTCCGGGCCGACAGCGGAAACAGTCGCACGCCGGGGTGGAGCAGCTCGAGCCGGTTTCGGAAATCCGGACCGTCGAAACCGGCGAAGTCGGGATAGTCGGTTTTGCTTATCGCCACCGCGTCGGCAGTCCGGAACATCCCCGGGTACTTCCATGGCTTGTCGCGCCCTTCGGGAACGCTGAGGACCACGAGGGAAAGGTGCGCCCCGATGTCGTATTCGGCGGGGCAGATGAGGTTGCCGATGTTCTCGACGAAGATGAAATCGTTCCGTCCCGGCCGGAGTTCCTCCAGCGCCCGGGACACCATCGGGGCGTCCAGATGGCAGAAGCCGCCGGTCCGTACCTGAACCGCTTCGGCGCCGGCGCGCTGCACCGTTTCGGCATCGATGGTGGAATCCACGTCGCCTTCAATGACGGCGACCCGCAGTTCCCCGGCCCCGAGGATGAGGCGGACGATCAGTGTCGTCTTCCCCGACCCGGGGGAACCCATGACGTTGACCATGACGGTCCCTGTGTTCCGGAGCCGGCGCCGGATATCCTCCGCCGTCTCCCGGTCTTCCCGGAGAATGTCCTCCCGCACATCGATTGTTCTGATCATGTCACTTCCATATCCTTTACCCGGAATTCGGAGCCCCCCGAAACGCGGCAGCCGGTGGAACCGCAGGCGGGACACGCCGTCGGCGATTCCGCCCGGAGGTCCAGGTCGAACTCCTCTCCGCAGCCGCCGCAAACCGCCCGCGCGGGGACCGTGACGGCACGGAGAACGGCGCCTTCGGCGGGCGTGCCCGCGGCGAGGCGGCTGAAGTACCGCTGAAGCCAGACGGTTTCCAGGCCGCTCACGGCGCCGATTTCCAGGCGTATGGCGAGTATCTTTTCGGCGCCGCCCGCCCGCGCGTGCCGCAGCGCGATGGCGAGAATTTTCTCCGCCGTCGGGAGTTCGTGCATCCCCTCCAGCATAGAACGCCGCGGGCGCGGCCGTCTACGGGCGTCCCGCGCATTCGGATTGCCGGCGTGGCCGGTTTATGACTATGCTTTAAAGCAGGAGGACACAATGAACCTTTTGGACCAGCTCAAAAAAGCGACCGTCGTCGTGGCGGACACCGGTGATTTCCGTCTCATCAGGCAGTACGGCCCCCGGGACTCGACGACGAACCCGACCCTGATTTTCAAGGCCGCCTCCAATCCCGAGTACAGGCCGATCATCGAAAAGGCAGTCCTGGACGGGAAGTCCGGAGGAGCGGACCATGTCCTGGACCTCCTGGCCGTGGGCTTCGGGGAGGAGATACTGAAAATCGTTCCCGGCAGGGTCAGCACCGAGGTGGACGCCCGCCTTTCCTTCGACGCGGACGGGAGCGTCGGGAAGGCCCGGAAGCTCGTCGGATTGTACGAAGCCCGTGGCATCGGCCGGGAGCGGATCCTGATCAAGCTCGCCTCCACCTGGGAGGGTATCCGGGCCGCGGAGACTCTGGAAAAGGAGGGGATCCACTGCAACATGACCCTCCTCTTCAGCCCGATCCAGGCGGCGGCCTGCGCGGAAATCGGGGCCACCCTCATCTCGCCCTTCGTCGGCCGGATACTGGACTGGCACAAGGCGGCCCGGAAGGTGGACGCCATTCCCGCCCATGAGGACCCCGGGGTGGAATCGGTGCGGAGCATCTACACGTATTACAAGCATTTCGGGTATCCCACGGAGATCATGGGGGCCAGTTTCCGGAACACCGGGGAAATCCTGGAACTCGCGGGCTGCGACCTTCTCACCATCAGTCCGGAACTCCTGGAGGAACTCCGGGGGACGGAGGGAAAGCTCGAAGTGAAGCTCCGGCCGGAGGACGCGAAAAAGACCCCCGTGGAGAAGCTGCCGGTGGACGAGAAGTCCTTCCGCTGGCTGCTGAACGAGGACGCCATGGCGACGGAGAAGCTGTCCCAGGGCATCCGCCTCTTCGCCGCCGATCTGGCCAAACTGCGGAAAATGGTGGAAACCCTGTTTTGACAATCCGCGGATGATGGGTTATCGTTTTCAGGGAAGGCAGGTACCCTGGGGATGAAAACGAACGGCGAAACGGCGCTGCCGTATTTCAGGCAGATTTCCGGAGAGGACTTCGCGAAGATCAACCGGTTCGGGAAGGAGAAAAAGTATCTTCCCGGCGACGTCATCGTCCGCGAGCGGACGCTGACCGACACCTTCTGCATCATCGAGGAAGGCAGCGTCGAAATAACCAAGAAGTTCTCCGACGGCGACGAGATGCTTCTCACCGTGATGGAGGCGGGAGACTTCTTCGGCGAAATGGCCCTGCTGGACCAGGGGCCGCGGTCGGCGACGGTGCGTGCCCTGACCGGATCGACGATCCTGGAACTCTCCCGGGACGATTTCATGAATCTGCTTTTCGATTCGCCCGCCGTGGCTTACGCGATCCTGCGTGAGCTGGGAAAGCGGCTGCGGGAAACGGGAACCCTGATGGTCAGCCACCTGGAAAAAAAGAACAGGCAGCTCTCCCATGCGTACCTGGATACGGTCCATTCCCTGGTCAACGCCCTGGAAGCCCGGGACCCGTATACCCGGGGCCACACGACCCGGGTGACGGTGATTTCGATGGCCATCGCGAAAAAGCTCGAACTTCTGGAGGAGGATCTCTTCGCTCTCGAAATCGGCGCCCTTCTCCACGACCTGGGAAAGATCGGCGTTCCCGACTCGATCCTGCAGAAACCCGGGCCGCTGGAAAATTCCGAGTACCGGCTCATCCAGGAGCATCCGCACCTGGGGGAACTGATCCTGAAAAACGTGGAGTATCTGGAGCGTTCGATTCCCTCGATCCTGTATCATCACGAAAGGTTCGACGGCGGCGGCTACCCCCGGGGCATGGCGGGAACGAGCATCCCGCTGTTCGGCCGCATCATCGCGGTGGCGGACAGCTTCGACGCCATGATATCCGACCGTCCCTACCGCAGGAGAATGGACGTGAAATACGCGGTGGACCAGCTTCGCGAGGGGGCGGGGAAACAGTTCGACGGCAGGGTCGTGGAGGCCTTCCTCGCCTGTTACGAGGCGGGCGAACTGGACGCCGCCGTCGCCGGTGTCGGCGACGGGCAGGCTTGAGAGTCCCGCGGCGGACCCTCAGGGACCGCCGCGGGGGTTTTCAGCTCCCGATGACGGGCGGAACGACGCTGAGTTCGTCGGTAACCGATTCGACTCCGTGCACAGTCTTCGCCGCCTCCACCGCGGCGTTGGCCGCGATACGGGAAACGGCGTAACCCACGAGGGTCACCTTTCCTCCCGCGACTTCAACCGTGAGCGACTGAATCTGGATGCGCTTGCCGAAGATGATTTCCCCCGCCACCGCGTTCTTGAGCCGCAGTTCCTGGAGCATGTTCCGTCCGGCGTTTTCTTCCGACGGGGAGACAAGGGTTTTCCGTAATTTCTCGATGATTTCCGCCGCCGCCGCCGGCTCCAGCCTGCCGGTGTTCACGGTCACGTCGTACAGCGAACAGTCCCTCCAGTCGATGTCGAAGAAATACCGGTGGAACCCCTGCCGGTCATGGTCGTTCTGCCTGATGTGATGTTCCGCGGCCTTGTCGTCGCAGGCGTACGCGAGCTTGACCCGGTCGAGGCGGACCGCGTGAGGAGCCACGAGCCGCACGCTCACCACGCCGGGAATGTTCCGGAGAAGTGCGCCCGCCCCGCGTCCCAGAATGATGCATTGACCCTTGGAAGCTTCCTCGTAGATGATCGCCTTCAGGAAGTGCAGATACCGGTCACGGTTTTCCGACATCGAAGCCCACAGTCCCGGACGTTTTTCGTCGTACTGCTGCAGAACGTCGGGACCTATCTTGAACTCCGCAAGACGGGATTCGATGTAATCGCGCTCGATGTAGCGATATCCTCCGAGCTTGGCGAGTTCCCGTGCCGTCTCTTCGCCTTTCGCGGCGAGTTCCCGGGTTATACAGATAACCGCCATACTGGCCTCCTTCATTAATAATATACGCAAACCGTCCCGCGATTGCCACCTTTTACCGTGCCGCCGGGACCACCCGGAGGTCGTCGATCACTTCCCGGGCCCCCGCCACGCTCCGTGCGGCCGACAAAACGGCATCCTTGCTGCCCTGGGATGTGACGACCCCGTACAGGACGGCCTTCCCGTTTTCCGCCGAAACCTGGATGGTGTGAATCGGGATTTTCCGGACATAGAGAATTTCCCCCAGGATTTTCGTTTGCAGCGTCAGGTCCGCGAGCATCTTCCGTCCCAGGTCCTCCTTGTCCCCGGACGCCGACCTGTCCCGGAGTTTGTCGATGATTTCCGCGGCTTCCGCGGGGGGGATTTTCCCCGTGTTCAGCACCATGTCGTACTGGGACGGTTCCATCCAGTCGATGTCGAAGAAAACCCGGTGAAAGCCCGCCCTGTCGTGGTCGCTCTGCTTGATGATGTGGGCCGCGCCCTTGTCGTCGCAGGAGTAGACGGATTTGATCCGCATGACCCGCACGTCCATCGGAGAGGTCAGGCGGACGGACAGAACATTCGGAACGCCCTTCAGGATCGTTCCGGCCCCCCGGCCGAGAATGATGCAGTTTCCCTTCGATGCTTCCTCGCAGATGACGAGCTTCAGGAAATGCAGGTACATCGTCCGTGATTCCGAAAGGGAAGCCCAGAGCCCCGGACGCTTCTCGTCGTACCTTTCCATCTCCTGCGGACCGATATCGTGTTCGGCGAGCCGGGACTCGATGTTGACTTTTTCGACGTAGCGATATCCGCAGAGTTCTGCGAGAGCCCGGGCGGTTTCCTCCCCCATGGCCGCCATCTCCCGCGTGATACAGATGATCGACATATACGCCTCCTCCACCGGTTTATCGGACATGAGTCGGCGGCACACCGCCGCGAACGGTCCCGGTGGGTTTCCGGATCACTATACCGCGTTCGCGCGGGGCGGGCAATGGGCGAAGCGGTTGGTGTAGTGCATCGTCCCTGATTGTCGGTAAAAAATCGGACTGCGCCTCCGTTTGGGCGAGAATCCGAAAATACGTGCAAAAGTGGTTATCGCCGATATATACTGGACGCGGGTTGGAATTGTGAAAGGATCACTGTCATCCCGAGCGAAGCCCGCATTGGCGCCCGCCAAGCGGGCGAAGTCGAGGAATCGACCTTATTGTTGGTTCTCATGGGAAAGTTGCCGATTCCTCGACTCCGTTCTGTCATC
>CAZGUL010000064.1:0-10393 GCA_964529055.1 uncultured Spirochaetaceae bacterium | reverse complement strand
GGACGTCATGACCCGCGAGCTGGTGACCGCGCGGAAGGAAAGCACCCTGCGGGAAATCAAGCAGCTCATGAAGGACAAGGCCATCACCGGGGTGCCGATCACCGAGCCGGAACACAAACGGATCCTCGGGCTGGTGTCCATGGACGACATCATCCAGGCGCTGGACGGAGGCTACATCGACACGCCGGCGGAGCGGCACATGAGCCGCAACCTGATCGTGCTGGAAGAGGACATGCCGCTCCAGTTCGCGATTTCGTACCTGGACAAATTCCGCTACGGCCGCTTTCCCGTGCTTAACAGGGAAAGGGAGCTTGTGGGGATCATCACGAGCCGGGACATCATCGTCGCCCTGCTGGTGGAGGTCAACAAGGAAGTGGAAAAGCTGGAAAAGAAAATCGTCAATCCCGTCGCCGTCGCCGGCGAGGACATCCACCTGGAATTCGCCATCCGCAAGCTGGATTTCGAGAACGCCGGCAAGGCCTCCACCGAGATCAAGAAGGTGCTGAAAAACAAGCAGCTCGATCCCCGGACCATACGGAGGATCGCCGTCGCCTCCTACGAGCTGGAGATGAACCAGGTCGTCCACGCGGAAGGCGGCACGATTTCCTTCGCGATGCGGGGCGACCGGGTGGAGATCACCGCCCGGGACGAGGGCCCCGGCATCGAGGACGTCAACAAGGCCCTGGAGGAGGGTTTTTCCACGGCCAACGAGTGGGTCCGCTCCCTGGGCTTCGGGGCCGGCATGGGCCTTCCCAACGTGCGCAGGGTGTCGGACGAATTTTCGATCCAGTCGAAGCTCGGCGAGGGAACGACGGTCAGGTCCGTCATCTTCACGACCGCCGCGGCGTAAAAGAGGTAGATATGAAAATCGGGGAACTTGCGGATAAACTGGGGATGGAGACGGTGCAGGGGACATTTGAAGACGCCGACATCACGGGGGGCTACACCTCCGACCTTCTGTCCGACGTCATGGCCCACGCAGTCCACGGCCAGGCCCTCATCACGATACAGGCCCACAAGAACACGGTGGCCGTCGCGACGCTGGCGGGGATCCCCGCGATCATCATCGCCAACAGCCGTCCCGTGCCGGACGACATGATAGAAGCGGCCCGGGAGGAGGGAATAGCCGTCTTCCGCTCGAAGGAGACCCAGTTCGCCCTGTCCGGAAAACTCTACGCCCTCACGGGCGGCGGGCGGTAGCCGGCTCCCCGATGCGGTACGCCGCGGACCTGCACATCCATTCCTGCCTGAGTCCCTGCGGGGACCTGTCCATGTCCCCCCGGGAAATCGCCCGCAGCGCGGCCGCGGCGGGGCTGGACCTGGCGGCGCTTACGGACCACAACAGCGCGCTGAACGCCCCGGCCTTCGCTGCCGCCTGCGGCGCGGAGGGAATAACGCCGGTGTTCGGCATCGAGGTGACGACCCGGGAGGAAGTCCATGTTCTCGCGCTGTTCGAGACCCCGGATGCGGCGCTGGAGCTGGGCGGAATCATCTATGCCGCCCTGCCGCCGGTCATGAACGATCCGGAAAAATTCGGCGACCAGGTTTACGTCAACGCCGACGAGGAAATCCTCGGCGAGGTGGACAAATTCCTGGTATCCGCGGCGGACATTTCCCTGGACGACCTGGCCGGCCTGGTACGGGGCCTTTCCGGCCTTTTCATCCCGGCCCACATCGACAGGCCGTCGTTCAGCCTTTCCAGTCAGCTCGGCTTCATACCCCGGATGGAATATTCGGCCCTGGAGATAACCTCCCGCCCCTGCCCGGTGGATACGGCCTCCTACCAGGTGGTGGCCAACTCCGACGCCCACTACCCCGACGGGATCGGCCTCCGCCGGACGGTTTTCGACGGCCCGGGTCCGACTTTCGCGGCCTATCGGCAGGCCCTCGCGGACGGCGCCGCCGAACCGGTTTTCCCCGCGTCCGGGGGACAGCGGAGGCGGAACCCGCGGTGACCGGTCTTACGGCAGGCGGGGCAATGTCACGGTGACATGGGTCCCGGCGGCCTTGTCCGTGGTGAAGGAAACATCTCCGCCGTGTGCCCGGGCGATGACCCGTGCGATGTACGTTCCCAGGCCGATGCCGTTTTCCTTGTTCCATGTGACGTATTTGCCGAAAAAATTCTCCCGGATCTCTTCGGGAACGACGCCGCGGTTGTGCACGTCCACCGCGATGCCCACCCCGCCGGAGAGGGCAACGGTGACGGTTTCCCCGGCGGGGGAGGCCTCGACGGCGTTTTTCACCAGGTTGGTCAGCAGGTTTTCCAGCAGGGGAGGAGACCCCGTCACGGGGAATTCTCCGCCGTTTTCCGGCTCCCGTCCGTCGACGAGGACGCGGAATCCCACGCGGCGGGTTTCCGCTATGCGGCCCAGGTTTTCCCCGACCTGCCGGAGGACGGAAAGGAGATCGAACCGCCGCGTTTCCAGCCGGTACCTTCCTTCCTCCATCAGGAACAGGTCGAGGGAGTTGTTTATCGTGTTTTTCAGATTGACGGCGTTGCGCCGGATCAGGGAGAGGTATCTCCTGCATTCGTCGTCCATGCTGTGCGTTTCCAGCACCTGCGCCGCCCCGAGGATTCCCGCGAGCCCGTTGCGGATGTCGTGCTGCATGACCCTTTCCATGTCCTCGCGCCGCTTCAGCGCCCGCATCCGCTCCGTGGCGTCGAAACTGATTTTAATGACCCCGTCGATTTCCCCTTTCTCCTCGACGATCAGGAACTCGTACTGCTTGGTCCACAATTCCCCGTCCCGGGAGGACGACAGGTGGTGGTGTTCACCCGCGGAGGACGGAAAAAGCGGACACGTCGGACAGGAGTTCCCCAGACTGTAAAAGTACTCGTAACACCGGGCGCCCGGTTTCAGGTATTTCCCGAAAAGTTTCTCCGTATGGGCGTTTGCCTGCACGATCCGGCGCCCGGTGTCGATGAACACGATGCTCGCGCCGATCTGATCGAATATCTCGTGGAGCCCGAACAGCCGCCGGGAAACCGAGCCCTTCACGAAAAACGCGGAAGACCTGGAATCCAGAAGCATGTTGTACACGAAGAGTTTGTGCTCCTTGATGGAAATCCACACCAGGACCGGCACCGCCCCCGCCGCGATGCAGCCCAGGGAAGGCAGCGTGTTTCCCGGAAGCGAAGGAATGAAAACGTTGAAGACCACGGCCGCCGCGAACACCCACGTGTCGGTTGCGAGAAATATCCGGGCCTGGTTCCGGAGATGCAGGCGGGTGGTCCCGCGCTGGAAGCCGTACATCAGCATGAATCTCAGCAGGAAGGACAGGATGAAAAAGGCGGTGATGGCAAGCGTCCATGCCCCCGGCGGGGCGATGATTTCCACCGTTCCCAGCGGACCCTGCCGGAAACCGGAAATGAGAAGCGGCCCCGAGAAGACCCGGAAAATGAAGACCGCCGGCACCGCGTAGAGCGGGATCAGTAGGAACCTGTTTTTCCCCCAGGCCGACCCGGTCAGGATCAGGGAGAAATGCAGGGCGAGGCTTTGAATGAATATCCACCCGAAGGCGGCAAACCTGTACCAGAACCACAGGCGGCCGGGGTCGGTTTCCGGATACATGAAGGTGTAGCCCAGCGACCACACCGCCACGCCGAAAAGCAGGACGGCGTAGGTCAGCGTGATCGGCGCCCGGGAGGAGAGGCGAAAAATATACACCGTCACGAGGAGGCTGAGGATGACGGTAAGAAAAGCCGCAAGCGAAAATATATTCACGATTCGACGTTGTTTATAAGCCGATTCGCGGCTTCTGGTCAATGCGGGATTCCGGCCCGGTAACCGTTGACGGCGGGAATTTCCGGGGATATCATCATCCAGGAGGAGGCTGCCATGATCTTTTCGACGGAAGGCCCGGAAAACACCCAGGAGGCCGCGCGCGCCGCGGTCGCCGCCGCGGCGGAGCGTAAAATATCCCACATCGTCGTCGCGTCCTGCACAGGCCGCTCCGCGCGGGTGCTCCGGCAGGAGGCGGATGCGGCGGGGTACCCCGGCTCGCTGGTCTGCGTCACCCACGCCTTCGGCTTTGCCGAGAAGGGCAGGAACGAGATGTCCGACGCCGAGCGAAGCGGGCTGGAGGGCCTGGGATTCAGAATCTGCACGGCGTCCCACGTCCTGAGCGGCGCCGAGCGCGGCATGAGCCGGAAATTCCAGGGAGCCTATCCGGTGGAGATCGCGGCCCACACGCTCCGGCTCTTCGGCCAGGGGGTCAAGGTTTGCGTCGAAGCCTCCGTGATGGCCCTGGACGGCGGTCTCATTCCGTACGGAACCCCGGTCGTCGCGCTGGGAGGCACCATGAGCGGCCTGGACACCGCCGTCGTGCTGTCGCCGGCCCACGCGGGGGCCCTGTTCGACACGAGGATCCATGAAATCCTCTGCAAACCCTCCTGAGGGATCGGGAGATCAGGCGCCGGGGGAAAGCCGCCGGGTATAGATCAGCCTGTCGTCGCCGGGCCGGTAAAAGTCTTTGATGCGCGCCTCCACACCGTACCCCCGGCCTTCGTAAAAGGACCGGGTGGGGCTGTAGCGGTCGACGGATGAGGTTTCGATGACCAGGAGGCGGCCCCCGGCGGAGCGGACCGCATTTTCCGTGAAGTCCAGAAGCGCCCTGCCGATTCCGCGCCCCTGCAGGTCAGGGGCCACCGCTATCCAGTACAGGTCGAAGGTTCCCTCCGTCGCGGGGGTCGGGCCGTAACAGACGTATCCGGCGACCCTTCCGTCCGCTTCGGCGGTGTGGACGATGTAGTCCTTCTGTTCCGGCTTGTACAGCCACGCGTCGATGAGTTCCATCGCCACATCGAGTTCTTCGGGGGTGAACATCCCGGTTCTCTCCAGCAGGGACAGGAGGGGCGCCCGGTCGCTTTCCCGGGCAGGCCGGATGACGGGGGTGCGGTTCATGCGAAGACGACCTCCCCGAATTCCGGAACGTTGTTGGCGAGAAGGATCCGGATGAAATCCTCGTAGCTCTTTCCCGCCGCCGTGAGGGCCCGGATGAAGCCCCCTTCCGGCGAAATGTCCGGATTGGGGTTGTATTCCAGGACGAACGGATTCCCCGAGGGGTCCAGACGGAAATCGACCCTGCCATAGTCCTTGCCGTCGAGCAGGCGGAAAGTCGCGAGAGCGATGGTTTCTATTTTTTCCCGGAGCGGCGGGTCGAGGTCGGCGGGGCACACGGTGGGAGTCCCCCTGTATTCGACGCTGTCGGTGTGCCACTTCGCCTCATAGCTCGTGATCCGCGGCCTTCCCGGGGGCAGTCCGGCAAAGCTGATTTCCGACAGCGGCAGGACACGGGCCTCCCCGTCCGATTCCAGAATGCCGGCGTTGATTTCGCGGCCGTCGATGAAACTTTCCACGAGGATGGGCTGGCGGTACTTTTCGTACAGCCGGACGAGGGCGCTTTCCAGGTCCCCGACGGATGAGAAGACCCCGTCGGCACCGATGCCGAGGCTTGCGTCTTCCCGGGACGGTTTCGCGATCAGCGGAAAAGCCAGGGCGGAAACATCGGGCATCTCCCGGCCCGTGTAGAGGCGCCACGGAGGGGTCGGCAGGTTTTCCGACGCCAGAAGACGTTTCGTCGCCGCCTTGTCCTGCGCGAAGGCCAGGGTCCTGGCCGAATTGCCGGTGTAGGGAATTTCCAGGAGCTCGAACAGGGCGGCGACGTTCATTTCCCGGGCCGCGCTGCCCCTGAAGCCTTCCGCCAGATTGAAGATCAGTTTCGGCTTGTCGGGACGGCCGGCGAGACGCACCGCGGCGTCGAGCACCGAGGAAAGGGGATAAATCTCGGGAACCGAGCCGAGGCCCTTCAGCGTATCGGCGACGGACGCGACTTCCGCCTCCACCGCCGATTCGGACAGCCAGTCCGTATCGCCGGAGACGAAGGTATTCCGCAGCCACGCGTTGTAGACAATCCACAGAGCGGACACGCGGAAAGTGTACTCGAAGCCGCCGGACGCATCAAGGGCGCTATTTTGATCTGATGGATTTGGAGAATTCTTCCCAGGCGGATTCCTGCTGTTTCTTGGAGTACGGTTTTTTCTTCGCCGGCGGAGGCGGCGGGAACTTTTTCCGGGGAGGAAAACCTGTCTTCTCTTTCCGGGAACCGGCAGACTCGCGGCCTGAGGAAACGGTTTCGGATTTCGTCCTTTTGGCGGCGCCGCGCGTTGCCGCGGCGGCGGGAACGACCGACGGCCGCAGGCTCTGTCCCATGTACTGGTTCTGGTAGCCTTCGAACTTGCCCGTGATCCGCATCCATATCTGCCGCCAGAAGGGAAGGCGCGAGAAGGCGCGGAGAAAGATGTCGATGATGGAAAGGCCCAGGATCGACGTCAGGCTGCGATAGGTCATCGTGTCGGGTTTGAAGTATTTCTCGAGCTCGTCGGTTACCAGCGTGAGGTCCTTGACCTTTCTTTTTTCCTTCATCGTGTAAATGACGGCCTCCGTAAGAAGCCGCGGTTTTTCGAACACCTCGGAAAGAAACGCGTCCATGCCCCGCAGGCGTTCGATGATTTCGGTTTCGAAGTTGTCCCGGCTGAAAAACAAGGTTTTCCTTTCCCGGTTGTTCGTCCTCAAAAGATGTTCCATGGTCTTGACCAGGTCGTTCCCCATCGCCTCCCGCAGCGAAAAAAGGCGGGCCAGGAAATATTCGTAAAAATTTTTCCGCTGCAGATATCCGTCCGCGACCCGGACGACCTGGGGCATCTTGAACGCCTCGGAAAACTCGACATAGGAGGCGAGAAAATTCTTCCGCAGCGAATCGAAGTCGTCCCCGTATTTTTCCTTCAGCGACCCCAGCAGAAGGTCGAACCGGTCCGGAGGGATGAATTTCTCCTTTTCGGTTTCCATCTGCATGGCCAGCGCCTCCATATCACGGCGGCGCTCATCCTCCGCGAGCGTCTTGCGTTTCAGCTCCGCCACGTGACACTCGATGAGGGCGGCCAGGATTTCGGCGATCTTGAAAAATTCCGGACTCCCCGGAAACCGCTTTGCCGCCAGGGGGTCGGCCCGCAGCAGACGGATGGACTTCGTCGTCTCGAGCCAGAAATAGGGGTCTTTTAAATCGGCGCGCTTCTTGAGGTCCGCAATCGAGGTCTCCCGCAGACGCGCCAGCTCCGCTGCCAGATTCGGGTCGGTCAGGGCGGCGCGCATTCTCGCGAGACAGTGGCCGATGAAACGCTGTCCGCCCCCGGGAGGCAGTATGAGGGCCTCTCCGTCCGGCAGGGGAATCCGGTACAGGGACGTTTCCTCCGTCCCCGCGTCGTCGAAAACCCTGCTGTAATCCTTTTCGGTCAGGTTCTCGACGCAGGACGGGGGAGGGAAAAACCCCTTCGCGGCCAGGGCCTCCTCCAGGGGCATCGCCGCGCCGCCGGTCTGATAGTAGGTCTCGAGCTCGTTGCGGAGGCGGAAATAGAAGTAACGGCAGTCTCCCGGAGCGGTGAGGATGATTTTATCCCGTACTGCTTCACCGTCGGAGTAGCGGACGGTCATGAGTCCGCACTTTCTGTCCGAGAGTTTCTCCACCAGATGTTCCAGTTCGGCGGAAGCGTTCTTCACCTGCCCCGTAATCTGGGCGAGGATTCGGGCGTGAGGAATCTCCGGCTGCCACGTTTTGCACAGGATATGAAAAATTTCCCTCTGCCCGGGAGTTATGTTGCCGATTTCCGAAAGAAACTGCTCCCTGTCCTTCGCGTCGAACTGGGTGTACGGGGGTGGGGGATAGCGGGGAGTCGTCTTCTGATTCGCCTGATCCGCCATGATTTCCTGCGCCTCCGGATTTACCGGCGCGGCTTCTCCAATTTCTTTTTTTCTTTCTGCGTTTCCGCGATTTCCGCCTTCAGGGCTTCGATCCGCGCGCGATGTCCCCTGAGTTCTTCTTCCTCCGCTTCCAGCCGGCGCTGCAGATCGTTGAGCCTGCCGCTCAGCCCGTCGCAGGCGACGGCGGTTCTGGCCTTTTCCAGTTCTTCGGCGTTTTCCTCCGCGCGTTTCCGGAGCAGATCGATATCCGCGGCCAGAGCGCCGAAGGTTTCGTTTTCCGCGGCCTGACCGGGGGCTTTCTCGTAGATTTCCCTTCCCACGACGCCGAAAAGATCCGAGAGTCTCCGGCCGAGGCCGTCGTTCTGGATTTCCAGGTCCTTGATCCGTTTCTGGTAGCGCTTGTCGACCCCCAGGCGGAGAAGTTCCTCTTCCAGGGCGGCCTGCTCGGCCTTCAGCTTTTCGGCCTTGGCCGCGTTTTTCGCGAGTATTTCCCTGTTTCCCTTATAGGGAAGAAGGAAGTCGGGGTCTCCGGGAATGTTACCCTTTTCCAGCAGAAGGCGACCCAGCCCCTGGTACTGTTTTTCCAGGCTTCGAAGCTTCAAGGTCTTGGAAGAGTTCAGGAAAATAACCTTGCCCCCCTCGAAGAGCTTCGTCAGGAAAGGCTTGTCCCGGGGGGCCTCCTTGAGATTGGAAACCTTTTCGTCCATGGCGAGAATTTCGGCGTGAAGATGCCTGATCCCTTCGTAGTGTCCGGCCGCTTCCGGTGCGGGCGGCTCCTCCCGGGAATCCTCGAAGGAGGTTCTTCCGTAGTGCTCGTAAATCGGCAGGTTTTCCTTTTCGATCCGGTCGGACTCGGCGTCGAGGATCTTGAGTTCCCCCCGGATGTCGTCGAGCCTCCGGACGGCTTCCCGGATGCGGCCGATTTTCACGGTGTTGTTTTCGATGCTTTTCGTGATTCTGCGGATTTCCTGCGCCGTATCGGCCGCCGTCCCCGGAGGAAGTTTGTCCGCCAGGTTTTCGGCCGCGAATTTTCCCAGCCGCCCGTAGGCTTCGGCTTGGAGGTCCGAGTTTTTCTTCGACCGCTCCTCCATCTCGGCGATGAGCCTGCGTCGATCATCCATCGGCCTGGTCCTTTCCCATTTTTCTCTTTTTATAATAACCCATTTCACCGCAAATGGCCACCGGTTTCAGGGATCGACCGGCCGGCCGAACGGAACGGGGATCCACTTCGCGGGATCCGCCACTTTCGCCCCGACGAGACCCATCCCGACCCGGTCCGTAAGTTCCGCCGTCAGATAGCCCTTCCCGTCGTGGATGTACCGTGCTCCGTCCCCCGGAACGTCGACTCCCGCCATGGCGTGGGAATATTCGGCCGAGACAAGCAGAATCGCGTCGTACCCCCAATGTTCCAGCAGTATGACATAGGCCATGCCCAGGGAATCGCAGTCGCCCGAACGGGTCAAAACGCAGGAAAGGGGGGACTGGAAATCCGACAATGTTCCTGTCCGGGCGTAGGAAAACTCCTGGAACCAGGCCAGGAGCACGGCGGGAACGCGGTCCCGCGGGGTTCCGTCGCGGATCAGGGGCTCCAGGGCCCCGGCAAGGGGACGGAGGCGGGAAAACGTGTCCCGGTGGATGATCCGGAAAAACCGTTTCCAGGCAGGAACGAACCCCTCTTTCACGCCGGCCAGGATCCTCGCTTCCCGTTCGATGACGGTCTGGTTCGCGTCGGGCTCTCCTTCGCCGGACAGGACGGTGAGGGACTCGCCTCCGAAATCGACCCGCCGGGGACGGAGGTTCGCGGCGGGATGGGGGAGGTAGAACACGCTGACCGGACCGGGCCGCCGGAGGGCTTCCTCCCGGGGCGCGAAGCTGTCGAGGCAGGACAGCAGCAGGTCGTTGTAAGAGGCAAATTCGGCCTCCGGCACGAATGCGAGCAGGGCGAAATCCCGGGACTCCCCGTCCAGGAAAACGAACCAGCCCCGCGCCGGCCGTTTTCCCGCGCTGAAGGTCCAGTCCGCCAGAACGGCCTCCCGGTTTTCATAGAGAAACCCCGCCTGGTCTCCGCGGGCCGCCAGTTTCCGCCGCATATCCTCGGCAGCCTCCCCCGCGGAGGCGAAATGCCCGGCGGGAAAGGTGAAAATCTGGAAAACCGCCCTCCGGGAAGGATCGCCGAAAGAAACCGCGGCGGTGTCCGCGGCGTCCAGAAGCTGCCACCCCTCGGGAATGTCCATGTAATAGCCGTGCTCCTCGAACTGTACCTCCCCGGCGTATGCCGGCGCGGGAAATATCGCCTGAAAAAGCGCGGCGAGAATGCAAACGGCGCGGACGCCCGCCGTGATGGTCGTGTACTGCATGGCAGCCCTCCTGGCTTATCATCGGCGGATCGCCTCCGTCCCTCTATCGATAACGAAAGTTTTCAAGACCCGCTCCATCCGCCGAGAATTTAAGAGAAATCACCGGGCACCGCCCGGAAGGACGAAAGGAGGCCGGAATGGACGTGTATCGTTTCGACGCCGGCGACGGGCTGGAGCATTTCATCAGGATCGTGGACGCCGTCAAGGACGCCCTGTCCTGCGAAACCGTGCATCGCCTCGGGGACCGGGACTTCCGGGAAGACCGGGACCTGGACCGCT
>CAZGUL010000063.1:0-10572 GCA_964529055.1 uncultured Spirochaetaceae bacterium | reverse complement strand
CCACCTTGTTGAGCGCCTTGCCCTCCACGACTTCCTTCGGCATGACCGCCAGATGGCAGGCCGGGTTGCCCAGGGAGGTCAGGAAAGACCCCGTGGGGCCCGAAAGGACAAATTCCACCGTGTAATCGTCCACGACGTTGACGGCTTTCACGGCCGCCAGGTCCTTCTTGCGGGGAGACAGCTGCATGAACCGCTCGGCGGAGGCTTTCACATCCCCGGCCTTCATCTCCTTGCCGTTGTGAAAGGGAACGCCCTTCCGCATCGTGAAGGTGTACTTCAGGCCGTCGGGACTGATTTTCCAGCTTTCCGCCAGCATGGGAACGACTTTATGGCTTTCGTCGAACGAGACGATGCCCTCGAAGATGTGCATGCCGATTTCCCGCGGCGCGATGTGGGTCGTCGCCATGGGATCGAGGGTCGGGGTTGCCGCGCTGGTCGCGACCCGCAGCACGCCGCCCTGCTTTCCCCCGGCCGCCGCCGGTGCCTTTGCCTGCTCCCCTGTTCCTCCCGCGAAAGCGAGGGAGCAGAAGAGAAGGAAAATCACCAGGACGCCGATGCTTTTTTTTCCGATTGTCATGGGAGCCTCCGTCGAAAAAATTTCCGATTCCCGTTATTATATCCCATAAGGATGGAGGTGGGGAATTTTTTTCTCGCGTTTTATCCAAAAAAATCTGCGAGGCGCACATGAAATTCGAACCGTTTTATCTCGAGAGGTGGCTCAACAGCCCCAAGTCCTACGATCTGGCAGGCGCGGGCATCGTCAAGCTCCGGCTGAAGGACATCACCGAAAAGATGGACCCCGAGCTCGTCATTTCCTACGGCATCACGAAAGGCTCGGCGGACCTGCGAGGGAAAGTCGCGGATCTGTACAGCGGCGTCGATCCGGAGGACGTCCTCGTCACCACCGGAGCGGCGGAAGCTAACCTGCTCGTCCTCTTGCGTCTGCTGGAACCCGGGGACGAGCTCGTGGCCCTGACGCCGACCTACATGCAGTGCATCGGCCTGGCGCGGGGACTCGGCGCCCGGGTGACGTACTGTCCGCTTTCAAAAACCGACCGCTACGGTCTCGACGCGGAAAGGCTCCGGAAAACCGTCTCCCCGAAGACGAAAATCATCCTGTGCGTGAACCCCAACAACCCCACCGGTTCGGTGTACTCGCAGGAGGACATCCGCGAAATCTGCGCCGCCGCCGACTCCGTCGGGGCCTGGGTCCTGTGCGACGGTGCTCTGCGGGGTCTGGAAATGAACGGCGAATGGGCAGCCGCCCCCTACCCGATGTACGGACGCGGCATCAACACCGGGAGTCTTTCCAAGGTGGGCCTAACCGGCATCAGGACCGGCTGGATGATTTCGGACCGCCGCCTGATCGAAGACTGCTGGGCCCTCAAGGACTACTCCACCCTGTGTCATACCGGCGTGGGCGAGTACCTGGCGGAAAAGGCGCTGGAGCCCGCGAACATGGCCCGCTACATCGATCGGGCAAGGACCACGGCCCGGGTTCAGTCCGCCATGCTCGGCGGCTGGGTGCGGGAAAATCATGGCCTGGTGGACTGGATCCCGCCCGCGGCGGGCCACACGGCCTTCGTCCGGTACAACCTGGACATGTCCTCCACGGAGCTCTGCGAAAAATTGCTCGCGGAGGAGGAGGTCCTCGTTTCGCCGGGGGACTACTTCGACACGCCGAAGCACCTGCGGATACGCCACAGCTGCGGCCGCGAAGAACTCGAGGAAGGCCTGAAACGTCTCGGCGCCTTCCTGCGCCGGCACGGGCGGTAAACGCCGGCGCCGCCTTGAGGGCCGCGGCCGTTCCCTTGTGCGGCGCGGCGCGGCGCCCTGCAACGCGCGGGGCGCCGACGACGGCCCCCGCTAGGCCGGCTCCGCCCTTTTCAGTATCCGGCCGGCCCGGCGGCCGGTAAACCTGCCGTCCTCGCAGGCGACGACTCCGTTGACGATGACCCGGAAAATCCCCTCCGGATGCTTTCTCGGGTTCTCCAGCGAACTGCCGCCGCCGATCCTCTCGTCGTCGAAGACCACCAGGTCCGCCCGGAAGCCGGGCCGGACGAGCCCGCGGTCCCAGACCCGCATCATCCGGAGGGGCAGGGACGTGATCTTGCGGATACCCTCCTCCAGCGTGACGTACCGGCGGTCCAGGACGAAGGTCCGCAAAAATTCCGGAAAAATTCCGAGCCACTCCGGAATGAGCTCGAAGCCGCCGCCGGGAATGTCCCCGGGAACCGAGGCGAATACGTCGGACATGACGGGTACAACCAGGGGGTGGGAAGAGATCACCGACAGGTCCGATTCGATGTAACGCAGAAGGAGGAATGGCCCCTTCCCGCCCTCCCGGACGAACAGGTCGAGGATCGCGTCCTCCGGCTCGACTCCCAGCCGGTCCGCGATTTCCCGGATCGTCCTTCCCTCCGCGTCCGGACTCGCCGCCGACTTGTAGACCTTTACCCGGTGCCAGGCCCTGCTCTGGGTCAGGCCGAAGGGCCCTCCCTTCGCCCGCGGGTCCCCCGGGTCCAGGTGGAAGTCGTCTATGACCTTCCGCCGGGTTTCCGGATTTTTCAGCGCCCCGGCGAATTCCGTCCCCTCCATGACCCGCCACGGAAACGGCAGGATCCAGCGGACGTCGGGAACGCCGGTCCAGGTCACCTCGTGGGTGTCCGCCATTATATCCGCCCCGCGGGTCCGGGCCTCCTCCAGCATCGAGAGCTTCCACCGCTGGAAGGCCGGGGAGTGCTTGGGGTACTTCGCCTCGATGTGGGAAAAAATCGTCGGGATTCCCGCCCGCTCGGCGGTCTCCACGAGCTCCCGGGCCGCCTCGATCTGGGTTTCCCGGTCGCCCCGGACGTGGGACGTGTAGATCCCGTCGTATTCCGCGACGACCCGGCAGAGCTCGACGATTTCTTCGATGTCCGCGTTGTATCCCGGCGGGTACACGAGGCCGGTGGACATTCCGATGCAGCCGGATTCCATCGCCTCCCGCACGAGGGCCTTCATTTTTTCCAGTTCGGCGGGCGTCGGCCTGCGCTGATCGTAGCCCATCACCGCGAGCCGGATCGTTCCGTGGCCCACCAGGTTCGCGAAATTGACACCGGTCCCCTGTTTTTCGACGATTTCCCGGAACTCCGGGAAGGTCCTCCACGTCACCGTGACGCCGTAGGCGCCGAGGGCTTTTTCCGCCCACTTGATGCCCTCGCCGGCCAGCGGGGCGGCGCTCATGCCGCAGTTGCCGTCCAGCTGGGTCGTCACCCCCTGCAGGAGTTTCACCGTGGCGTCCGGGCTCTTCGTCAGCGTGAAATCCCCGTGGGAATGGATGTCCACGAAGCCCGGCGAGACGTACTGTCCCGCGGCGTCCACGGTTTCCTTCGCGGAGGCGCCTTTCAGGCTCCCCAGGGCGGCGATACTGCCGTCCCGGACGCCGATGTCGGCCCGGAACCAGGGTGCGCCGGTGCCGTCGATCACTCTGCCGTTTCTGATTATCAGGTCGAAATTCATGGTCCGCCTCACCTGAAGGACCCGGCGGGAACCATCATGCCCCGCGGAAACCGGTCCCCGCCGCCGGCGGCGGCAACGCCGCCCTTCATGACCAGCTCCACCGAGGTCGAGACGGCCGCCATGTCGTCCAGGGGATTCTTCCCCAGGACCACCAGGTCCGCGAGCTTGCCGCTTTCCACCGTGCCGAGCTCCATCTCCAGCCCCAGGGCCTCAGCGGCCCAGCCGGTTCACGCCTGCAGGGCTACCATCGGGTCCAGTCCGAACTCGACGAGAAAGCCGAATTCTCCGGCGTTGTCGCCGTGCATGTTGTGGGGCGTCCCCGCGTCGGTGCCCAGAAGGACCCGCCCGCCGTACTTCTTCGTCCACGCGATGATGTTCTTCTTGCCTTTCAGGTTGGGGCCCGCCTTTTCCTTGACCCAGTCCGGGCCGTGGGCAACCTCGTTCAGGACCGAGGACAGGGTCGCGACGAGAACGGAGCCCGCCTCCGCCATGGCCCTGATCGCCTCTTCGTCGGCCCGGGAGGCGTGCTCGATCATGCCGATGCCCGCCGCCGCCGCGTTCCGGACGCTGCTGGAACTTATGGCGTGGGCGGCGGTCTTTCTGCCGACCTTTTTCGCCTCGTGGACGATGGCCTTCATCTCCTCGACCTCGAGCTGGTACGCGTTCGGGTCGCTCCCCTTCGTCAGCACGCCGCCGGAGGCCATGATCTTCAGGAAATCGGCCCCGGCCTTCAGCTGCTCACGGGCGGCTTTCCGGCATTCGTCCACCCCGTCCGCCTCCCGGCCGCCGAGAAAGTGGCCGTGGCCGCCGGTCATGCAGATCATTCTGCCGCAGGCGAGGATCCGGGGCCCCGGCAGGAGCCCTGCGTTTACCGCCCGCCTTACGGCGAAGGTCGTATCCCCCCGGGCTCCCTTGTCGCAGACCGTCGTGAAGCCGGCCCGCAGGGCCTTGAAGGCGTTCCGGTAAACCGTCAACGTCATGTCCGCCTCGCCGCAGCGCATCGCGTCGACGAGCTCGCTTTCGCCGCTCAGCATCAGGTGAACGTGGGTGTCGATGAATCCCGGCATGACGGTCTTTCCCGTCAGGTCCACCGGGTCATCCCCCCGGATGTTTTCGCCGATCCGGCCGATCCTGTCGCCCGCTATTTCGATGTCGACGCCCTTCCTCACCGTTCCGTCGCCGACGATCACCGTGCAGTTCTTGAAAATCATGGCATCCTCCGGCCAGTAGTATAAACCGGGAGGAAATCCCGTCAAGAACTTTCATTGACACGGGAAAGAACGCTCCTGTATAGTTTCGGGAGGAGGCCTCCCATGGACTACAAGGATTTTCGCAGCGACACCGTGACGAAACCGACCCCCGCGATGCGCAAGGTCATGGCGGAAGCGGAGGTGGGCGACGACGTCTACATGGACGACCCGTCGGTCAACGAACTGCAGGAATACGGCGCGGCGCTTCTGGGGACGCAGGCCGCTTTATTCGCCTCCAGCGGAACGCAGACGAATCTGCTGTCCCTCCTGACCCACATGGGCCGGGGCGACGAGTACATCGTGGGGCAGGAAGCCCACACCTATAAATTCGAGGGCGGCGGGGCCGCGGTTTTCGGCTCCATCCAGCCCCAGCCCATCGACATGGAGCCCGACGGGACCCTGGATCTGGCGAAGGTGGAAGCCAAAATAAAGCCCGTGGACATCCATTTCGCCCAGACGAAACTGTTGTGCCTCGAGAACACCCACAACAACAAGGTCCTTCCGCTGGACTACATGGCCAGAGCGTCGGCCTTGGCGAAGAAGAAGGGCCTGGCCATCCACCTGGACGGGGCGCGGATATTCAACGCCTCGGTGAAGCTCGGCGTGGACGTGAAGGAAATCGCGAAGCACTTCGACACGATTTCGGTCTGCCTGTCCAAGGGCCTGGGCGCGCCGATCGGCTCGATCCTCTGCGGAACCCGGGACTTCATCAGCCGGGCCCGCCGGTGGCGGAAGGTCCTCGGCGGCGGAATGCGGCAGGCCGGAATCGTCGCCGCGGCGGGGCTCTACGCCCTGAAGAACAACGTGGAGCGCCTGGCGATTGACCACGAAAACGCGGCCCTCCTGGCGCAAAAGCTCGGGGAGCTCCCGGAGATCGATGTCCTGCCCTATTCGGGGGTCACGAACATGGCCTTCATCCGGCTCAGGAAGGGGACGCCCGCCGAGCTGTCGGATTTCATGAAGCCCCGGGGCATCCTGGTCCGGCGCGACCGGAACCCGATCCGGCTCGTCACCCACCTGAACGTGGACCGGAACGACGTGGAAAACCTCGTCGCGGGTGTCAGGGAGTTTTTCCGCTCCCTGTAGAACTTTTCCGAGCGCCCGGCGCCGCAAGAAAGGACAAGCCCCCGAAGAGAAGCGCCATTCCCGCCGCGCCGGCGCCGGTGATTTTTTCCCCCAGCAGAAAAATTCCCAGCAGCGTCGCGACCAGGGGCTCCGCGAGGGTCAGCGTCGCCGCGGCGGCAGCAGATACGCGGCGGAGGCCGGCGGAAAAAAGAACGTAGGCCAGCGCGAGGGTCACCGCTCCCAGGTGGAGGGCCGCGGCCGCGCCCCGCACGGAAAGGACCCAGACCGGCGGCCGGGCGAAGAGAAGCGGCGCGAGAAGGATGGAGGCCCCCGCGAAAACCACGGCGGGCACTTCCGCCGCGGAATGGTCCCGCAGGAGCCGCTTGCTGCACAGGGTGTACACGGAGTAGGAGGCCCCGGCGAGGGCGGCGAGCCCGATGCCCGCGATCTCCGCGCGGCTCCCCCCCGGCGGCACGAGAAGATAGCAGCCGGCCAGGGCGGCTGATGTCGCGAAGTACCAGCGCGGAGCCGGCCTTTCCTTCAGGAAAATCCGGCCCAGGAAGCCAGTCACGACGGGCGAACTCCCGATGCCGATCAGGGTTCCCGCCGCGACGCCCGCGAGGCGCACTCCGCTGAAGAAAAGCGGCTGGTACGCCGCGATCGCGACGACGGCGCCCAGGGTCGGAAGGAGCGGCCACGGCCGGTCGAAGCGGATTTTCCTTCCCGCCGCGGCCCACGCCAGGAGGATGACGCCTCCCAGCACTGTGCGGACGGCCCCGACGGACAGGGGGTCCGCACCGGCGGGGATCAGGGCCTGGGTCGTTCCGGTGGTGCCCCACAGGGCCGCGCCGAGGAGTACGAGGAAAACGCCTTTCATGGGGGCGATGATACACCGGGGAGAGGCTGTCGATGCAAGCGGGGGAAATTGAATCGGCTAAGGATTTTCGAGGATCGCGGTCAATTCGTACAGCGCCATGACTTTGCAGGGTAATTTTTTCCCGCGGGAAAGTATGTGCGTATCCCCGCTCACGAGAGCCGCGGCATTTCCGGCGACGGCGGCCTCGATGAAGCGGTCGTCAGCGGAGTCTTCGGGTATCCATGACGTCGAAGCCTCCGGGGTGGAAATTGTACAGCCGAAAGGAAGAATTTCTTCCTCAATGAGATATGCGGCGTCCTCCTCGCTGAGGCCGAATTTCGGATAGGAAAGGACCCGCCGGTACTCGTCGAGGATTTCCCGCGTGAATATCAATTCGATCCGCCCCTCGACCCAGGCCCTATGCGCCAAAGAGGCCGGACCGTTAAAAAGAAGGGCGGATACCACGACGTTGGTATCAAGAACGAGCAGCACGACGCACCTTGTCGACGATCGCCGGGACGTCCTTCTCGGCGGTCTTCGAGCGGGAGACTTTTTCCCGGATTTCCCGGAGCCGCTCGGAAACGGCGGGCCGCACGATCATCGGCTCGAGCACGATTTTTCCGTCCTCCACGCGGGCGTCGAAATACTCGCGGCTCTTAAACTGGTCCGCGATTTCCTTCGGGAGGGTCAGCTGGTTTTTCGATGTCACCTTGCACAACATTTTCACTTCTCCTTACTGTAAGGATACCTTACAATAAGATTTTCGTCAAATGATTCGGGATATACTCCGCTGGTGAGGCCCGCGATCAGTCCACGGTAAAAAGTCCTTCAAGGCCGAGCGTGAAACCTTCGAGGACGGCTGACTCCAGCACGCCCGGCGGCACCAGAACGCGAGGGTCGCCGTACCTTCCGCCTTCATCGGGACGGAAAACGAGAATCGACCTGTTTCCGGGATCGACGACCCAGTATTCCCGCACCCCGTGGCGCTCGTAGAGTTCCAGTTTCTCGTTCAGGTCCTTTTTATGGGTCCAGGGGGAAAGCACCTCCACCGCGATGTCCGGTGCTCCGAAGCCGCCGCGCTCACGGACCCGGCTCCTGTCGCAGTAGACCGAAATGTCCGGCTGGACGACGGTGCGGACGGCATCCTCATCCGCGGCGGCCGAATCGGGGAGCAGCACGTCGAAGGGCCCGATGTAAGGCCGGCACGGTCGGCCGGCTAAAAAGGCCTTCAGACGGACGAAGATTTCCCCCGTCACGTCCTGGTGCCGCGTTCCCGGCGCGGGACTCATGGCCCACGCGCCGCCGTCGATGAGTTCCCAGCGTTCGTCTTCCGGCCAGGTCCGGTAATCCCCGTAGGTGTAGATTCTGTCGATTTTTTTCGCCGGTTCTCCCATGCTTTTCATGTCTCCTTTATTATAGCCTAGTACGGGCGGTAAATCACCGGCGCTTCAAAAAGGAATTTGCCCGCCTGGCCGCCGGGCGGTATTTTTAGCCAAGCACGAAATATCGAAGGAGAACTCCCCATGAAATTGAAAGGAAAGCGTGTCGTCGCCCTCGTCCACGACGACTTCGAGGACCTGGAATTCTGGCACCCCTATTACCGGCTTCGGGAGGAGGGTGCGGAAATCACAGTCGCGGGCGAGAAGGCCGGCGCCGTCTACCACGGAAAGTACGGAGTCCCGGCGGCGGCGGACATCGCCTACGCGGACGCGGACCCGGAGGCGTACGACGTCCTCCTCGTTCCCGGCGGCTGGGCGCCGGACAAATTGCGGCGGTTTCCGGAAATCCTCTCCCTGGTCCGGCGGATGAACGAAAGGGACGCCGTGATCGGCCAGATCTGCCACGCCGGATGGGTCCTCATTTCAGCGGGGATACTGAAGGGGAAAAACGTTACCAGCACCCCGGGAATCCGGGACGACATGACCAACGCCGGCGCCGTCTGGCACGACAAGCCGGTCGTGGTCGACGGAAACATCGTTTCCAGCCGACGGCCGCCGGACCTGCCGGAGTACGGCCGGGCCCTGGTGGAGGCGGCGGAGCGGGGGGCGGGGGGCTGAAGCGTCCCGCGCGGCCGCCGGCGGCAAACGCGCCGCGCCGCGACGGGCGCCCCGTGCGGATCCTACAGCCGTGTCACCGTCAGGAGCCCGCCGAAGACTTTTTCCGCCTGTTTTTCCAGGACCTCGTCCTTCGTGAAGATGACGATCTGCCAGCCGGCGGTTTCGTGGAATTCCTTCAGCACGTCCAGGGCGCGGGCGGTGCGAGCCCGGTCCAGGGCGATGAACGGCTCGTCCAGGACGACGAGAGCCCTGCCGCCGGCCGCGACGGATTTGCGGGCCAGGGTAAGCCGGGCGGCAAGAAGGAACGCGTCCCGGGTGCCGGCGGATAGGAACTCCTCCGGCCGGGCGCCTCCGTCCCCGTCAGCGACATCAGCGGAGTCCAATGCGAAAGCCTTCAGGCCCACGGTCCTCTTTTCCGCAACGAACCGGGAAAATACCGAGCCGATTTCGGCAGCCAGGTTTTTCAGCATGCCGTCGGTGTCCTTCGAGAGGGAGGCGAAAATGGAGCGGGCGATCTCCGCCGCCTTTTTTTCGATCCCGATTTCATGGAGCCGTTTTTCCCCCAGGGCGATTTTTCTCTCCAGTTCCGCGATCCGTTCCGGCAGACCCCTGAACCGCTCCCGGACGGCGCCGAGGTTCAGACTGAAGTCGCCCAGAGCCTCCTTTTCCTCAGCCCGGAGCCTTTCCAGCCGGCCACGTTTCTCCCGAAGCAGATTCTCCGCCTTCCGTATTTCGGCGTCGGACATTTCCCGCTCCGCGGCATTCGCGGTCAGTTCGGAGATCCGCCGGGAAAGAACGCCCTCCAGTTCCTCGTCGGTGGAGGCCCCGAATTCTTCCCGGGCCTTCCCGAGAAGCGCTTCGAGTTCGAGAAGACGTTCCTCCTGCTTCGCCCTGAGGCCCAGGTTTTCGGCGTATTCGGCGATGTGGGCCGCCCCGGAGGCTTCCAGCATCGTCCGCGCTTCCCGTACGGCGCCGTCGTGGTCCGCCGCCGCCCTGCCGTGCAATCCGTGGAGCTCCGCGACCCGGGACTCCCCGGCGGCAGCGGCGTCCCGGAGCTTCCGGAAATCCTCTCCCGCCGTTTCCGCCCTGTCGGCCGCCTGGTTCAGGGCGGCGAGGACGGCTTCATACCCGAGTCCTTCCCAGGACTCGCCGGTCCCGCGCCGCCATCTTTCCGCCGCCGCGAGGAGGGCTTCGTCGAAACGGCTGATGTCCTCCCGGATTTCCCGGCGCATGGAAAACGCCCCGGCCGCGGCGGCGAGAGCCGCTCCCGCCGCGAGGCCGGCGGGGGCGAATTCCTCCGGCAGCAGGAAAAAGGAGGCCGTCCCGGCGGCCAGAAAGAGGACCGCCGCGGCGATGAAGGGGAGCCTCCAGACGACGACGGTTTTCCGGTCCACCAGCCGCTCCCTGTCGGAGATGCCTCCTTTCAGGACCTCCGCCAGGGCCCCGGTCCGCTCGAGCCGGTTTTTTCTTTCCTCGGCCGCCGCCTTCTCCGCCAGGCGGCGCCGGAAATCCTCCGCGGCGGCCTCCCGGGCGGCCAGGGCCTTTTCCTCTTCCGCGGCGAGCCGCCTGATCCTCTCGTCGATTCCGCGCAGACTCTCCAGCCCCTCCCGGGTGAAACGCCGGCTGCGGGAGAGTTCCCCGGCGAGTTTGCGCCTCTCCCCGGGGCGGGAGGCTGTTTCCCGCAGGGACCTCACCTCCCTGAGGACGCGCTGCCGGTGCAGGATTTCCTCCAGGGCTCCGGCCTCCTTCGTGACGGCGGCGGTCTCCTCGCCGGCGGCCTTTCTCTTCCGGGCCATCTCGTCGACCCGCTTTTCGCCGGCCAGGCAGGCCGCCCGTTCCGTAC
>CAZGUL010000062.1:0-10639 GCA_964529055.1 uncultured Spirochaetaceae bacterium | reverse complement strand
TTCCAGGCGGGACGAAGAGTTGACGTTGTCGCCGATGACGGTGTTGACCATCCTTTCGTAGGAGCCGATGGTTCCGTAGAAAACCTCCCCGCCGTCTATCCCGACCCCCACCTCCAGCAGGACGGCGCGGTACACCCGTTCTTCCGCATCCGTCAGGGCGCCGCGGGCCTCCAGTATTTCCTCTTTTCTCTGGTGCATTTCCTGCCGGAGGGACGCGGCCATGTCCTGGATCTTGTACGCGGCGCGCACTGCCTGGAGTGATTTGTTCTCGGTCTCCTCGTCGATGACGCCGAAAACGGCGAGAAGCGCGTCGCCGATGATCGATCCGATGTCGCCGTTCTGCTGGTGGATGCTGCGGATGGCCTTGTTGTAATGCAGGTTCAGGAGCTTGATGATGTCCGTCCCCAGCGTCTCGGTCATGAAGGTGAAGCTCTTGATGTCCGTAAACAGGATGGCCAGGTCCCTCTTGGAACCTTCGAGGCGGATTTCCTTTTCCCGGTACGCCTTCAGCGCCGTGTCACGGGCGACGAACTTTTTGAAAATCGTCAGGAGATTGTCGATCGTGCTGGACAACGCGTTGAAGGCGACCCCCAGAAAGGTGATGTCGTCGTTGGGGGCCTTGTCCATGTCCAGGAGCTCGATCCTCTGGCCTTCCTGCATCCGCATGATGTCGTTCGTGAACAGTCCCACGAAACGGAGAATGTACCGGAGCAGGAACACTCCCACGACGACGCAGAAGACGGTGATCACAACGATCAGGGAGGCGATGTTCCAGAAGATCCTCCGGGAATCGGCGAAAAATTCCTTCACCTCCTCCGCGCGGACCAGGAAAACGTCCCACTTGTGATTGTATTTGTAGACCCCGAAATACTCTTCCCCCAGAAACCGGAAATCGACGGAACCCTCGGCTGCGTCCCTTTCCCGGGCGGCGCGGAAGTTCTCGAGGGCGGCGCCGTCGCTGAAACGGGATTCCCTCGGCGTCCGGGAGGCCATGAAGAGGATGCTCCCGTCCGGCTTGATGCCGAGAAGCAGTGACTTTTCGCCCTTCAGCTCCTTGGCGGCGTTTTTTTCGACGGCGTCGACGGCCCCGGGCAGGTCCTGGTTGTAGAAATAGATATCGTGCTGGTTCGTGGCGAAGACGTAGGATTCCTTCAGGTCCTTCACCAGGAGCTGGTTCATCAGCTGAATGAGCTTTCCCCGGTTCAGCATCAGGTTGATGTAATTCGTCGAGAAATTCGACAGCAGAAGAAAAATCGTGAAAAGCACGACGATTTTCAGAAGGAGGGGGACGACGCGGACTCCGTTGATTTTTCTGCCGAATATCTTGTCAAGAAAACTGGCCATACCCGCACCTCTTCGTGCTTTCTACAGTAAAACATCAGGCGCATCATGGGAAGAGTGAAACGCCTTTTTCAAATTCGATTTTTATCGGATTCAGACTTCCCGAAGATCGCAAATTTCCGTGACAAGGGGGTTGATCGTTTCCAGCAGCACGTCCTTCGAGATTTCCTCCACCTTCAGTATAAGCTGGGCGGTGGTCAGGTCTTCCCCGGGAAAAGTTCCGATGGATATGAGATTGCCGCCCCTGGCGGCCACCGCGGTGACGATCCTGGCGAGTTCGCCCTGTTTTTCCGGAATGACGGCCGTCACCCGGAGACCTTTTTTCCGGGTTCCGAAAATCTCGATGAAAATGCGGAAAATGTCGGACTCGGTGACGATTCCGACCAGGACGTCTCCGCGCATGACGGGGAGCCCCCCGATGTTGTTGTCCACCATGACGTGCGCCGCGTCCTCCACCAGGGTGTCGTCGTTGACGGTGACGACTTTCCGGCACATGACTTTTTCGACCTTGAGTTTCGAGAACAGTGCGCTCATTTCGTATACGCTCAAGGTGGAGACGGGCGACGGGGAAGCGTATAAAAGGTCCTTTTCGGTGACGATGCCGGTGAGCTTGTTGTTTTTATCAAGCACGGGAAGATGGTGAATTTTCTCCCGCTTCAGGATCGCCTGTGCGTCGGTTACGATCGTATCCGGCCGTACGGTGATGGGATTATGCGTCATTATCTGTCGGATAAACATTTCGCACCTCCTCGAAAATTTTACTCGGCAGGGGCTGCTTTGTCAAATTCCCGGCGGCGAAACGGCATTTCGGAAGCTTTATCCGCCCAGGTAGGCCGCCTTCACTTTTTCGTCCCTCCGGAGCTGTTCCGACGGGCCGGAATAGACGATGTTCCCCGTTTCGAAAACGTAGGCCCTGTGGGCGATTTCGAGGGCCCGGTTCGCGTTCTGCTCCACCAGCAGAATCGTCGTACCTTCGTCGTTGATGCTTTTGATGATCCGGAAAATTTCGTCAACCAGCACCGGGGCGAGCCCCATGGACGGTTCGTCCAGAAGTATCACGTCGCCCCGGGTCATCAGGGCCCTTCCGACGGCCAGCATCTGCTGTTCGCCCCCCGACAGGGTTCCCGCGGACTGACGGCGCCTCTCCTTGAGCCGGGGGAAAATGCCGTACACCCGCTCGAAATCGGCGGACAGGGCCCCCCGGTCCTTCCGCGTATAGGTGGCCAGGGTGAGGTTTTCCTGGACCGTCAGGTTCGTGAATATGCCCCGGCCTTCCGGCACGTGATTGACGCCGAGTTCTACGATCTTGTGGGGAGGCATGTTCGTGATGTTCCCGCCCTTGAAAATCACCGATCCCTGCAGAGGATTAAGAAGGCCGGAAATCGTCTTCAACGTCGTCGTCTTTCCCGCGCCGTTGGCGCCGATGAGCGTGACGATCTCCCCCTTTTCCACCGTGAAGGAAATGCCCTTCACGGCCTTGATCGAGCCGTACGAGACTTCCAGGTCCTTTATTTCCAGAATCATAGGAGCGCTCCCTCCCCGAGATAGGCTTCGATCACCCGCGGATCGTTCTTGATTTCCTCGGGGGTGCCGACGGCGATTTCCTTTCCGAAATCGAGAACGTGAATTCTCTCGGCGACCCCCATGACGACGGGCATCTGATGCTCGATGAGAAGGATGGTAAGGCGGAAGTCCTCCGCAATCTTCCGTATCAGGTTCATGAGGTCCAGGGCTTCCGCCGTGTTCATGCCCGCCGCGGGTTCGTCCAGGAGGAGCAGCCGCGGCTCGGTGGCCAGCGCGCGGGCAATCTCGAGCCGCCTCTGCTGGCCGTAGGGAAGACTCCCGGCCGTGTGGTCCCTCTTGGCGTCCAGGTTGAAGATCGACAGGTACTCCCGCGCCCGGTCTTCGACTTCCTTCTCCTCCCGGGAAAAGACCGGAAGCCGGGCGGCCGCGGCGGCGATGCCGTAACGCATCCGGAAATGCCGCGCGATGGTCACGTTGTCCAGGACGGTCATGCTTCCGAACAGGCGTATGTTCTGGAAAGTGCGAACGATCCCCTTGTGGGTGATGACATGAGGGGCGAGCCCCGTGATGTCCGCATCGTCAAAAAAGATGCTGCCCATGGTCGGTTTATAGAAACCGGTAATCAAGTTGAAGACCGTCGTTTTTCCGGCGCCGTTCGGACCGATGAGGCCGATGACTTCCCGCGGCTTGATTTCGATGCTGAAATCGTCAACCGCCTTGAGGCCGCCGAAGTACTGGCTGAGGTTATTTATTCTGAGAAGCATAACGCGCCCTCTCTTTTTCCGGCAGAAGAAACAGGAATTCCCGCTGGCCCATCAGGCCCCCGGGCTTCTTCAGCATCAGGACCACGAGCAGCAGCCCGTAGATGACCATCCGGAATTCCCCGATGGGACGCAGGAATTCGGAAAGCCCCGTCAGGCCCACCGCGGCGACGATGGAGCCCGATATGCTGCCCATTCCGCCGAGGTACACGATGATGAGGTACTCGACGGATTTCATGAATCCGCCCATCGTGGGGTGCAGAAGCTGGATGAAATGGGCCAGAAGGGCGCCGCCGATTCCGGCGAAGGCGGACCCGATCATGAAGGCTATGACCTTGTACCGGGTGACGTTAATTCCCATCATGTTCGCGGCGACCTCGCTTTCCCGGATGGCCATGCAGGCCCTGCCGTGGCGCGAATACACGAAGTTCCGGATGAAAATCACGGTGAACAGGCAGAAAACGAAAATGATGGTGAAATTCGACAGCGGGGGAATGCCCAGAAGCCCGCGGGGGCCCCCGATGTCCAGGTCCCAGTCTCCGACCCTTTTTTTGAAGGAGATGAAGTTGAAAATGACCCGGATGATCTCCCCGAAACCGATCGTGACTATGGCCAGGTAGTCGTCCGTCAGGCGCAGAACCGGAAGTCCGATGATGAATCCCACCAGCGCCGACACGACCGCCGCCGCGAGGATGGCCACGAGGAAAAGCGGCAGCGCGGACAGATACGGCGTATCCTTCGTGATGCCGAAAAGAAGGGTCGTCATGAACCCGGCCACGTAACCGCCGACGATCATGAAACCCGCGTGTCCCACGGAAAACAGGCCCGTGTAGCCGTTTATCAGGTTCAGCGAAACCCCGAGAATGATGTTGATCATCATCAGGTTGAGGATCCGCAGCAGGTAATCGTTCAGGATTCCCGTGGCGCTCCCGATCATGACCAAAACGTAAAATCCCGCCAGCCCGACCAGCGTGAAAAGATTGATCTGTCTGTTGTTCAGTTTTTTCATGCCCGCGCCCCTAGAGCTTTTCTCTCGGCGGTTCGCCGAAAATACCCTGCGGCCGGAGCAGCAGGACGACGATCAGGATCGCGAAGGCGACCCCGTCGGCCAGGGGGGTAAAATCGATGTGCCCCGGACCGAAATCGCTGGGCAGGAGCCCGATGGCGAACTGTTCCGCGACACCCATCAGTATGCCTCCCAGCATGGCGCCTTCGATGGAACCGATGCCGCCGAGAACCGCGGCGATGAAGGCCTTGAGGCCCGGCTGGATCCCCATGAAAGCGGTGAGCCGCGGGTAGGTCACCCCGCTGAGCACGCCTGCGGCCCCGGCGAGGGCGGTGCCGATGATGAAGGTGAGGGAAATGACGTAATTGACGTTGATGCCCATCAGCGCCACGGCGTCACGGTTGTTCTTGCTGGCCCGCATGGCCATGCCGAGCATCGTCCGGTTGACCAGAAACGAAAGAACGAGCATAAGCAGGATCGAGGTGACGAAATTCATGATCTGTATGTTTGTGATGTAAACCGACTTGTACAGCGGGATCTTTTCGATTTCGAGCAGCTTGCCCACCGGGTAGGACGCGAAACTCGAGCCCTTCCAGCGGAGCTCCAGCAGGAAATCCTTCGACATCCAGAACACCGTTCCCAGCAGAACCAGGGAAACGACGGGAATGATGAATTTCCTGTAATCGTAACCGGGTTTCGGCTTCACCGGAAAGCCGAAAAACTTCAGCCCCGCGGCGTACAGCACGAGAAGCAGGGCGATGGAAAAGGCGAAGACCGCGGACAGGCGGATCGTGTCGCCGCTGGAATAGGAGACGTAGTTACCGAGGAAAAAGGACACGCCTATCGCCGTGATGAGGGCGGCGAGCCTCGGCTTTTGCCGCAGGGGCTTGTAGGCGAGGGCGTCCATCGCGAGCCCGAGAAGGCCGCACAGGGCCATGGGTATCAGAAACGCGAAAACGATAAGAACCGGCGGCGGCAGATTCATCCCGTTGACCAGGAAAAAAGAAATAAAAGCGCCAATCATGAAAATCTCGCCGTACGCGAAATTGATGAGGCGTACGACGCCGTACACCATCGTGTAACCGAGGGCGATCAGCGCGTATATCGTTCCCCTCTGGAGACCGAATATCAACTGAGAAAGAAAGGTTTCCACCGCATACCTCGAAAGATGAATTGATAAAGGCTGAAGGGCGGGATGCCCCTCAGCCTTTTAACCGGAGAAACGGCCTTGTTAAGGATTGACGGCTGCCTTGAAAACCGCGTTGCCGCCCTTCGCCTCGAGAATCACCGCGCCTTTGACGGGGTTGCGGTTCTGGTCGAACTTGACGACGCCGGTAAGGGTTTCGAGGTTCGTGGCGAGGATGGCGTCACGGATGGCCTTCGGATCGGCGCTCTTCGCGCGCTTTATCGCGTCCACGACGATCATGGCGCCTTCATAGGCGAGGGCCCCGAGGGCGTCCGGATCCTTGTTGAACTTGGCCCTGTAGTCCTCGACGAACTTCTTGGCCGCGGGAACGCTGGAATCCTTCGAGAAATGGTTCACGAAGAAACCGCCTTCCACCGCCGTTCCGCCGATTTTGAAGAGGTCCGGGGAATCCCAGCCGTCGCTTCCGACGAACACGGAGTTGATCCCCATCTCACGGGCCTGTTTCATGATGAGGCCGGAATCGTTGTAATAGTTGGGCAGGAAAAGAACTTCCGGATTTCCGCCCTTGATCTTCACGAGCTGGGCGTTGAAGTCGCTGGTGCCCGCCGCGTAGCTTTCATACGCGGTAACGGTCCCGCCCATTTTGGTGAACTCGGTGCGGAAAACCTCCGCCAGACCCTTCGTATAGTCGTTGCCGGAATCGTACAGAACGGCCGCGGTCTTCTTTCCGAGCTCGCCGGTGGCGAATTTCGCGGCAACGAAGCCCTGGAAAGGATCGATGAAGCAGGCGCGGAAGATGAAATCGCCCACCAGGGTGACCGCCGGGTTCGTCGAGGTCGGGCTCACCATCGGAATGCCCTTGTTCTGCGCGATGGGCGCGCCGGCCAGGGAAACCTTGCTCATGACCGTGCCGACGATGACGGAGACCTTGTTCTGGTCGATGACCTTGGAGTAGGCGTTGGCGCCTTCGGTCGGATCGCCCTTGTCGTCTTCCACGAAGTAGACGATCTTGCCGACGCCCTCGATGCCGCCGGCTTCGTTGATTTTGTCGAAGTAGAGCTTCGCCCCGTTGGCGGTGGACTCGCCGAAGGTGGCGGCCTCTCCGCTTATCGGAGCGATAATGCCTATCCTGACTTCCTTGACTTCCTTCGAGCAGCCGACGAACAGGACGGCCAGAAGCGCAAGGAGGACCACGAGAATCCGCGATTTTTTCATATGCATCCCCTTTTCAGAAATGAGTATCTGTTTAGTATAGAATGCAGAGTTTTTCCTATTTTGTCTACAGAATATTTATCGGGCATGAATATTTATGCAGTCCGTATCCGCCGGCTTGCGTAAACAATCCGCGGCGGCTATCATGGTCTCTCTTTCGGAGCAGAATGATCATGACGAAACGCATACCGTCCGGATTCCGCCTCGCCGCGGCCGTCATCGGCGCCTTTCTGGTTCTGGGCTGCGCCACCCGCAGGGAAATTTCCCGGATGCCGGAGCCTGCCCCCGCAGAGGACGAGCTGTACGCCGGCGTCGGCCTCGCCCTGTCCTTGGGCGATCCCGCGAAGGCCGTCGCGGCCCTGGAGGACGCGGAAAAGAAAAACCCGGACTCGGTGGAAACGAAGAAACTCCTGACCCAGGTCCTCATAATGGCAGGCAGAACCGGAGACGCCCGGAAGATCCTGGAAACCATGCTGGCGGAAAATCCCCGGGACCCCGACGTCCTGTACTCCCTGGCTCTCGTCGCCGGAGCGGAAAACCGCAGGGAGGAGCGAAAAACCCTGCTGGCCCGGGCCGTCGAGGCCGCCCCCGGGGACGACCGGGCGCACGCCGCCCTGGGGGAAATGTACCTGCAGGAAAAAAGATACGACGCCGCGGAGCAGGCTTTCGACAGGAGCCTTGCGGAGAACCCGTCCAACCTGGTAGCCCTGATCGGGAAAGGCAACATGGAACTTCACCGGGGCAGGCCCGGGGAAGCGGAGAAGGCCCTCACCCGGGCCATCGAAACCGAACCCGGCTACTCCTTCGCGTATGCGGACCGGGCCCGGGCCCGCGCGGAAACCGGCGCCTTCGAGGAGGCGGTCCGGGACATGGATACGGCCGTTTCCCTGGATCCGGATTACCCGTGGAATTATTACGACCGGGGAAAAATCAAGGTCTCCGCAGGCAAAACTCCGGAGGCCCTCGCCGATTTCTCTAAGGCCATCGAGCTGGAGCCCGGACTTTTCATGGCTTACGTGTACCGGGCCCGCATCCACGACGGCCGGGGCGACAGGGAAAAAGCCTACGCGGACTACCGGAAGGCCCTCGGGCTGCGGCCCGACTATCCCTACATCCTGCTGCCCCTGGCCATCCTGGAGTACAAGAACGAGAACTGGGACGCCGCGGCGGAATTCTTCAGGAAGGCCGGCGAACTCGAAAGGGACGAACCGGCGTATCACCTCCTCGTTTCCCTGTGCCACAAGAACAAGGGCGACGAAAAGCGCGCCGCATCCTATCTGGAATCGGTCCTGAAATCCTTCCCGCGGGACACCCTGCTGTATCACACCGCCCGCTATTACATGCGGCCCTCTTCGGATCTTTACATCCTGCAGCAGATCACCAACGAGAAGAACAGGGTGCTGAAGGCGCGGATGTTGTTTTATGTCGCCGCGCAATATAAAATACAGGGAAGAAGCGCTTCGGCGGCTTCCTTTTTTCTCGAGGCCGCGGAAAACAAGACCCGCGGACTCATCGAAAACACGCTCGCCGAATGGGAGCTGGGGAAAATGGGCAAACGCTGATGCGATCGGGGCGGCATGGATAAAAAGCAGTTTCGGCATCTGATAGAGGTTCTGGACAGGAAGCATCCCGTCATCATCCAGACCCACGACTATCCCGACCACGACGCCGTGTCCGCGGGGTTCGCCCTTTCCCACCTGCTGACGAACTTCGGCTTCTGCTGCGAACTGACGTACGGCGGAGAGCTCCAGGGCGACAGCATCGACGAAACGATCGAAATGCTGAAAATCCCCGCCGTTCCCGCCGCCGCGCTTGACATCGGCGACCGCAGCCAGGTCATTCTGGTCGACGGTTTCGCCGGCAACAGGAACGTAACCGAACTGTCCGGCACCCTGGTGGGCATCATCGATCACCACAAGCCGCCGGAATCACCGGACTGTCCCTTTTTCGACATCCGCCCTGACCTCGGGTCCTGCGCCACAATCGTCTACCAGTATTTTCTCGAAACGAGCACCGAGGTCCCCCGCCGCATCGCCACCGCCCTGCTGATGGGGATCATGATGGACACCGCCTACATGACCCGCGGCGTCGGTCCCGTTGACCTGGCGGCGTTTTCCGGTCTATTTTTCAGAAGCGACTGGGAAAAAGCGGCCTATGTGCTGCGAAACTGCCTTTCCGTCAGGGACCTGCCGGTCATAAAATACGCCCTGGAGAATTACCAGATCCGGGACGACGTCTGTTTCGTGGAGCTCGAAAAATCCTGCCGGGCGGAGCTTCTCGGCCTCCTGTCGGACTATTTTCTGAGCTTCAAGGAAATTTTTTTCGTCGTGACCTACGAAACGGACGCGGAGGAATGCAGGATCTCGGTACGCAGCGAGGACCCGAAGAGGCCGGCCGACACGGTCATCCGCCGCGCGCTGCAGGGCTTCGGTTTCGGCGGAGGGCACATGCACATGAGCGGCGGGTCAGTCCCGATGGACAAATTCAGCGGCGGCGAATGGCTGAGAGACCGTTTTCTCGCCGTCCTTGCGGAAATGCCGAAATAAGGGAGATTTCATGAGCGATACCGGTACCCGTCTCGCCCTGGGCGACAGGGAATTCATCATAGTCGGCACGGCCCACGTATCCCGTGAAAGCGTGGACGAGGTGGAGCGCATCATCACCGGGGAAATGCCGGAACGGGTCTGCGTGGAAATCGACTCCTCCCGCTACAAATCCATGACGGAAAAACAGAACTGGTCGTCGCTGAACATCTACCAGGTAATCCGCGAGAAAAAGGGTTTTCTTCTCCTGGGAAACCTGGTGTTGTCGTCCTTCCAGCGCCGCCTCGGAATCGATCTGGGCGTCAAACCCGGCGAGGAGATGATGCGGGCCGTCACCGTCGCCGAGGGCCTCGGCATCCCCTACTCGTTCTCCGACCGGGAAATCCAGACGACCCTCCGGAGAGCCTGGGCCAAAACCGGATTCTGGGGAAAGAACAAGATGCTGGCGGCCATGATTTCCTCGATCATTTCCAACGAGAAACTCACCCCCGCCGAAATCGAGGAGCTGAAAAAAAAGAGCGAACTGGAAGGCATGATGGAGGAACTGGCCTCCTACCTTCCTGCGGTGAAGGAAGTCCTGATCGACGAGCGCGACCTGTACCTGGCGTCGAAAATCTACGAAACCGGGGAAAAGCGGGTTCTCGCCGTCGTCGGAGCGGGCCATGTTCCGGGAATCGTCCGGCGGCTCGGGGAAATGCACGCCGCCGGAAGAGCGGCGGACACCGGCGAAATCGAAACCGTCCCCGCCGGGGGCCGGTTTTCGAAGATCATGCCGTGGCTGATCCCGCTGGCCATCGTCGCCCTGATCGGCTGGGGCTTTTACAGCGCCGGCAGCCGCGCGGGACTCGAAATGATCTGGATGTGGATAGCCGTCAACGGAGGCCTCGCCGCTCTCGGCTCGCTCCTTGCGCTCGCCCATCCCGTGACGATAGCCGCTTCCCTGTTCGCGGCCCCCGTCGCGACCCTGAACCCCGCGATCGGCGTGGGAATGATTACGGGCCTCCTGGAGGCCTACTTCCGCAAGCCCCGGGTCGAGGACTTCGAACGGCTCCACGAGGACATCGCGAGCCTGCGCGGTTTCTTCCGCAACCGTTTCACCCACGTT
>CAZGUL010000061.1:0-10813 GCA_964529055.1 uncultured Spirochaetaceae bacterium | reverse complement strand
TCTTGAAGGTTTCCTGCCCGCCGAGGCGGAGGGCTTCGGGGAGGCCGACGTCCCGGGAGGTGAAAACCCGGGGCTGAAAGGAAATTCCGATATCCGGACGGCCCGCCTCGTCGACGTGGGGAATGATCCGGGTTTCCATCCTTTTTCCTCCCCGATCCAGGGTTATACGGAGGGGCATGCTGCCGGCGTCCCGAACCGAAGTGAGCAGATACAGGGTGTGGGGAATTTCCCGCCCGTTCACCTCCAGGATCCTGTCTCCCGTCTTGAGGCCGCCGATGAACGCGGCGGAGTCCTTTCTGACCCCGCCGACGACCGGTTCGATCCAGGCGTAGACGCCGATCCTGCCGGTTCCGCTTTCCCGGTTCAGGGCGGGAACGACGGTGACCGTTCCGGTCGAACCGTTCCTGCGGTACGTCACGCTGATCGGCTTTTCCGGCTTCCCCGCCACCGCCTCCTGGATGTCCCGGTAGGTTTCGGTGGGACTCCCGTCCACGGAGACGATGTAGTCCCCGGTCAGAAGACCGGCCTCGGCGGCGGGATAGGAGGTTTCGTCGGGCCTTCCCGGAAAGTCGGATTCCAGGATGATCCGGTTGTCGAAGGTCTGATAGGAAAAACCGATGAGCCAGACAAGGCTGAAAGCGGCCGCGGCGAAGATAAAATTCGCCGCCGGTCCCGATACCGCGACGAACATCCTGCGCCACGGCGATGCGGAGTAAAAGGAGCCCTTTTCCGGAACCACACGATCGGCGCCGGTTTCCCAGGCGCTTTTCATCGCGTCGTCACCCTTCAGTTTGCAGTAGCCGCCGAGGGGAAGGGCCGACAGGCGGTATTCGGTGCCGCCTCGGGTGAAGGAGAAAATCTTCCGGCCCCATCCCACGGAAAACGCCTCGACGTGGATTCCCATCAGCTTGGCGGCGATGAAATGACCGAGTTCGTGAAAAAAAACGACGACGCCGAGACCGGCGAGTCCGAGGGCGATCTTAAGAATCATTTCGCGTTTCCTTTGCGGCGGTCCAGCAGGTCCGCGGCGGCCAGCCGGGCTTCCCGGTCGATGCGCAGAACTTCGGATACGGACGAGAAACCCGGCCAGTCCCGGGCGTCCATGACGCGGGACACCGTTTCGGCTATGCCGGGAAAGGAGATTCCGCCTTCCAGGAAGGCCGCCACGGCTTCCTCGTTGGCGGCGTTGTAAACCAGGGGAAACGACCCTCCCCGGCGCAGCGCCTCGTAGGCCAGGGGCAGCATGGGGAATTTGGCCGGATCCGGTTCCCGGAACGTCAGGCTCATGCCGGCGAGGCTGAACCGGCCCGGGGCGTAGGAAACCGGGTCCGGATAGGTCAGGGCGTTCAGGATGGGAATCCGCATGTCCGGCCTGCCGATCTGGGCGTACAGGGATCCCTCCCGGGTTTCAATCAGGGAGTGGACATAACTCTGGGGATGCACGAGGACCCTGATCCTCTCCGGCGGAAGGTCGAACAGGTGGTGCGCTTCGATGACCTCAAGCCCCTTGTTTGCCAGGGACGCCGAGTCGATGGTGATCTTGGGGCCCATGCTCCAGGTCGGGTGGCGCAGGGCGTCGGCGGGGGTGACGTTCTCCAGGCGGTCGGACGGCAGGTCGCGGAAGGCGCCTCCGGAGGCCGTCAGGATAACCGCCTCCACCGCGGCGGCGCCGAACTTGTGGAACATCTGGAAAACCGCGGAATGCTCCGAGTCAACCGGCAGGATGGGTACTCCGCGGGCCGCCGCGAGGGCCTTGACCAGGCCGCCGGCCATCACGAGGGTTTCCTTGTTCGCCAGGGCGAGGGCCTTGCCCGACTCGACGGCGGTCACGGACGGAAGAAAACCGGCCGCGCCCGCGATGCCGTTCACGACGATGTCCGCTTCGGTTTCGGCGATCATGCGCAGAAGCCCTTCACCGCCGGAATAGGTTATCCGCGGATCGGACGGGGTCTTGCCGGACAGGGCCAGGGCCCCGGCGCCGTGGGCGGCGGCGGCCTCCAGGAGTTCCGCTTCATTCCTGTGCGCCGAAATCCCCACGACACGGAAAAGGTCCGGCATGCCGGAAACGAGGTCCAGGGCGTTCCTTCCAATGGAGCCCGTGGAACCGAGGATGATTATCTTTTTTTTCATGAAGGGGACCTCTTTCTAACCGGCACGGGACACGACGACGAGATAAAAATAATAAAATACCGGCGCGCTGAACAGCGGGGAATCGATGGAGTCAAGGAGTCCTCCGCGTCCGGGAATGATGGTGCCCGAATCCTTCAGAATCCCCGACCTTTTCAGCGCGGATTCCGCCAGGTCCCCCAGAATCGTCGTGAAGCCGAGAACGGCGCCGAGAACGACCGCCGCGGGAAGCGGTACGGGGAGGAACCCCGGTGCCGCTGCGGCGCCGACGGCGACGATGATGCTGGCCAGAAAGCCTGCGATGAAGCCGACCAGGCTCTTGTTGGGGCTCACCGTCAGGATGTTGCGGTTGTTCCTGCCCCAGAGAACCCCCGCGGCCCAGGCCGCCGAATCGTTGAGGTATGTGCCCGCGATGAGAAGGAGGACCACGGCCGTTCCCGACGGCAGGGCCATCAGGCGGCCGACGTAGGAGATGAACAGGCCGGGATACATCATGATGAAGAAATACGCGGCCAGCCGGTAGAGAACCTCGCGGAAATCCTCCTCCCGGGGGTGGAAAATCTCCCGGGCCATCAGACCCGCCGCGGCGAGAACGTAAAAGGCGGGCAGGATTTCCGCCGTCGAGAGGCCGGAGGTTTTCAGGTACGTCGACACCGGTCCCGCGGCGCCGAGGACGAAAGCCGCGGCGTCGGAGAGTCTGACACCCCTGTTTCGGAAAATATGGGAAATTTCGACAGCCGCGATGCCGGCCACGACGATGACGAGAAGGTTGAAGGCCAGGTTCCCGGCGAAGGGCATGAACGCGATCATCCCGATCAGGGCGGGAAAGGCGACGAAGAAGAAAATGAGCCGAAGTTGTATGTTACTCACACAGTACCACCGTATTTTCTGACGCGTTTCTGGAAGTCCCTCAGGGCGTCCTTCAGGTCTTCGCCCGTCCAGTCGGGCCAGAGTTTGTCGGAGAAGTAAAGTTCGGCGTACGCGCTTTCCCAGAGGAGAAAATTGCTCGTCCGTGATTCGCCCGCCGTCCTTATGATGAGGTCGGGGTCGGGGATGTCGGGATTGTCCAGGCGGGCCGCCAGGACGCTCTCGGAGAAATCGCCGGGACCGCGGGCCCCGGGGCCCTGTTCGGCGAGCCACCTCCGCACGGCCCGGACGATTTCGTCCCTGCCGCCGTAATTGAGGGCTATGTTGACGGTGAGCCCGTCGAATCCGCTCGTTTCCCGCAGCGCCTGCGTCATGTCTTCCTGGATGTCCTCGGGGAGCCCCGAAAGATTGCCGGAATAACGGAGGCGGATGCGGTTTTCCTTGTAGAACTCGTATTCCTTTCGCAGATGCTGTTTAACCAGGCCCATCAGGAAGGAGACTTCCTCCTCCGCGCGCTTCCAGTTTTCCGTCGAGAAGGTGTACAGGGAGAGGAAGGGGATGCCGATATCGGCCGCGGTTTTGACGATCTTTTTCGTCGCCTTCAGGCCTTCCTTGTGGCCGGCGGACCGGTTCAGGTTGCGCCGCTTTGCCCAGCGGCCGTTGCCGTCCATGATGATGCCCACATGGCGCGGCAGTTTCAACGGGTCACAGAATTCCCGGGACGTCCTCACCGTCACACTTCCATGATTTCTTTTTCTTTGGCTTCGAGTTCCTTGTTTATTTCCGCGACGTAACGGTCGGTGAGTTTCTGAATCTCGTCGCCGATCTTCTTTTCCTCGTCTTCGCTGATTTCCCCGTTTTTCAGGGCCTTTTTCAGTTCGTCGTTTGCGTCGCGGCGGATGTTGCGAATCGCCACGCGGCAATTCTCGGCCATGTTCCGGCCCAGTTTAGCAAGGTCTTTCCGGCGTTCCTCGGTGAGGGGCGGAATGTTGATCCTGATGATCTTGCCGTCGTTGTTCGGGTTCACCGAAAGTTCGGACATCTGTATCGCTTTTTCGATTTCCCCCAGCAGCGCCTTGTCCCAGGGCTGGATGACCACGAGCCGCGCTTCCGGCACCGACACGGTGGCAACCTGGTTCAGGGGCGTTTTCTGCCCGTAATAATCCACGCGGATCTTGTCGAAAAGGGCGGGGGAGGCCCGGCCGGTCCTGAGGGTGTTGAAATCGTCGTGCATGGCCTTGAGGGATTTTTTCATTTTCTCCTCAGCCTGGATCTTGATCTTATCCATGTCATGCTCCTTTCGGCGAAGAGGGACGGGCCGCCGCGGCCCGTCCCGGGGAAGTCGTTATTTTACATCCTCGCCAACGCGGTAGTAGATGTATTTGACGATGGAGACCGTGCCTCCCGCTTCCTTTCCCACGTCCCCCGCGACTTTGGCGACAGAGCGCTTGTCGTCCTTCACGAAGGGCTGATCCATGAAGCACACCTCAGCCAGGTGTTTCTTGATTTTGCCCTTGACGATTCCCTGCAGAACGTTCGCCGGTTTTCCCAGGTTCTCCGCCTGCTTCGTGAAGATTTCCTCCTGCTCCTTCATGTAATCCGCGGGAACGTCCTTTTCGGCCAGGAACAGCGGATTGAAGGCGGCGATGTGGAGGGCGCAGTCGAAGATGAAGGATTTTACCGCGTCCTTTTTCAGGATCTCCGGCTTGTCGGCTTTCGCCTTCACGAGAACGCCGATGCGGCCTTCGCCGTGGATGTACTCGACGACTGTTTCATCGCCGGCGATCGGGAGGCTCTCCGCCCGGCGGAGGCTCATGTTTTCCTTTATCGTGCTGATAAGGTCGGTGACGCGGCCGGTGAGTTCCGGGGAATCCGCGGAAAGGCCCTTTTCGGCGACGGCCGCCGCGAGTTCTCCGCCGAGTTTGATGAAATCCGCGTTTCGGGCGACGAAGTCCGTTTCGCAGGACAGTTCCAGTATCGCCGCCCTCCCGGCGACGGTTTTCGTGAAAATCCTGCCTTCATTGGTAGCCCTGCCGGTGCGTTTCGCCGCGGCGGCCAGGCCGAGTTCCTTCAGGATTTTCTCCGCCTTCCTGGGGTCCCCGCCGGCTTCGGCCAGGGCCTTCTTGCAGTCCATCATGCCGGCTCCGGTTTTCTCCCGGAGGGCTTTTACGTCTTCAGCTCGTATGTCCATTTCAGTTTCCTTGTGTAATCTGGGATGATCTCATTCGCCGTAGAGTTTGTCCTCGTCGACGACGACTGCCGCGCCGGCGGCTTCCTCGGTACGGGAATCCTTCTTTTCATCGGGGGTGTAATTGGAGTAATCCTCGACGGTGAAGCCTTCATCGGCGGCAGGGGCGGCGCCCACGGCTACCTTCACGGGTTCTTCCTCCGCGGCGGGCGGGGCACTGACCGCGGCCGCTTCGCCTTCTTCCTGGTAGGAGTCGATGACCTCCAGACCGATTTCATTGTCCGCTTCCACGACGGCGTTCGAGATGATCTGGGTAAAAAGCGTGATGGCCCTGATGGCGTCGTCGTTTCCCGGAATGGGATAGTCGATGCCCTGGGGATTGCAGTTCGTGTCCACCACCGCGACGATGGGGATTTCCATCCTGCGCGCCTCGGCGACGGTGATGGCTTCCTTTCTCGTGTCGATTATGAAAATGATGCCGGGAAGTTCCTTCAGGTCCTTGATGCCCCCCAGGTTCTTATCGAGCTTGGATTTTTCCTTCATCAGTCCGGCGATTTCCTTTTTGGTCAGGCCCTCGAAACTGCCGTCGATTTCCATTTTCTCGAGTTTCTTGAGCCGCAGAAGACTCTTCTTGCTGGTCGAGAAGTGGGTGAGCATGCCGCCGAGCCAGCGGTTGTTGATGTAGAACATGCCGCAGCGTTCGGCCTCGCGCTGGATCGCCGCCTGGGCCTGTTTTTTGGTGCCGACGAAAAGAACGGATTTTCCGTCCAGGACCGTCTTCCGGACGACCTCGTACGCTTCCTTGATCGCCGTGATGGTTTTCTGAAGATCGATGATGTGGATCCCGTTGCGTTCGGCGAAGATGTATTTCTTCATCCGCGGATCCCAGCGCTTGGTCTGGTGCCCGAAATGCACGCCGGACTCAAGCAAATTTTTCATGGTGACGACTGCCAAAGTTTCCTCCTCAAAGATTCCGTAACGAGACCGTTACGGTCCTTCTCTAATTCTCGTCCGGCCCGGGGCCGACGGAAGATTTCGTTTCCCCGATGGGGAAATCGTTGCGTCTCAGAATGCCATAAATCGGGCGGATTGGCAAGCCCATGACGGTGCTGAAACTGCCGCGGATCGATTCGATGAAACACGCGGCCTTTTCCTGTATCCGGTAGCCGCCGGCCGCGCCCTGCCATTCCCCCGTGTCGAGATACCATTCGATTTCGGCCTCCGACATGGGGGCGAAAACGACTTCCGCCGCGTCCCCTGCCTCGTCGAAGCGGCCCCTCCGGCGGTCGAAAAGGGCGACCCCCGTGACGACCCTGTGACGCCCTCCCGCCAGGTCCGCGAGCATGCGCCGGGCTTCATCCCGGTCGCGGGGCTTGCCGTACACCCTTCGGCCTTTGACGACCACCGTGTCGGCGCCGAGATACCAGCGGCATCCCGCGACTTTTCCGCGTCCCAGAACGGCCTCGATTTTCTTTTTCGCCAGGGAGACGCAGACGGGAAGAAAATCGGAACATTTCTCGGGGAAAGTCTCGTCGATGTCCGCCGGGCAGATGATGAACGGCACCCCCATCTGCCGCAGGATTTCCCTGCGGCGGGGCGAAGCCGATGCGAGCACGACCTGTTCCATGGCGGGATTGTAGCCGCCGGTGAAACGAATATCAAGAAGCGTAACATTTGATACGGAACCGCCGCCGGAAAAATGATATTCTGCAGGCATCATGATGAGAAAGATTGTCGAAATCGACGAAAAACTGTGCAACGGCTGCGGAGAATGCGTGCCGAACTGCGTGGAGGGCGCCCTGCGGATCATCGACGGAAAGGCCCGGATTGTGAGCGACCTTTTCTGCGACGGCCTCGGGGCCTGCATCGGAGGCTGTCCCGTCGGGGCGATCGCCGTCGTGGAACGCGAGGCGGAACCCTACGACGAGTGGCGGGTCATGGAGAGAATCGCCCGGGGCGGTCCGAACGTCATCAAGGCGCACCTGGAGCATATGATCTCCCACGGCGAACGCGAATACCTGAAAACAGCCCGGGACTATCTTGTCCTGTACGGCATTCCCGACCCGACGGGCGGGAAAACGGTCCCCGAAACCCGGACCCTGGCTCCCGCTCCCGCCGCCGGGGCCGCCGCGAAGGGGTTCGCGGGCTGTCCCGGGTCGGCCGCGGTGCGGATCGCCCGTAAGGAGGGCGCCGCTTCCCGGGAGGAGGATTTCACCGAGCTCACCGCCTGGCCGGTGCAGCTCCACCTGATAAATCCGAACGCTCCCGCCTATAAAGGGGCCCACATACTGCTGGCGTCGGACTGCTCCGCCTTCGCGGCGGGCAACTTCCATTCCCGGTACCTGAAAGGCCGGGCGCTTGCCATCGCCTGCCCCAAGCTGGACACGGGCCGCGAACGGTACGTCGAGAAGCTCGCCGCGATGATGCGGTCCGCCGCGTCGGTCACTGTCCTGATGATGGAGGTCCCGTGCTGCGGAGGCCTGCTCGGCATGGCGGTGGAGGCCCGGGCGAAGGCCGGGACCGGCATTCCCGTCACGGCCGTCGTGCTGAACATCCGGGGCGAAAAAATCAGCGAGCGCGAGGTCTCCTAGGGATAATGGAACGCTGCGCCTGGTGCCTGGGCTCCCAAATCTACATGGATTACCACGACCGTGAGTGGGGAGTTCCCGTATCCGACGACAGGAGGCAGTTCGAATTTCTTGTCCTCGAATCGGCCCAGGCGGGCCTCAGCTGGCTCACCATCCTGAAAAAGCGCGAGAATTACCGCCGCGCCTACCGGGGGTTCGATCCCGGAGAGGTCGCCCGGTTCGGTCCCGGGGACGTCGACAGGCTTCTCGGAGACCCCGGCATCGTACGGAACCGAAGAAAGATCGAGGCATCCATCGCCAACGCCCGGGCGTTTCTGAAGGTCCGGGAGGAATTCGGCGGCTTTTCCCGGTACCTTCTGAATTTCACGGACGGGAGGATTCTGCACGGAAGGCGGAACGACCTCTCGGAGGTCCCCGCCCGCACCGGGCTTTCGGACCGGATTGCCGCGGACCTGAAACGGCGGGGCTTCAGATTCCTCGGCGGCATCATCGTGTATTCCCACCTGCAGGCCGTCGGCGTCGTCAACGATCACGTGACGGGCTGTTTCCGGTACGCCGAACTCGGCGGGACATGGAAAAAAGCGAAAAATACCCGCCGGGACGCTTGCAGAGACCGGCGGTTCGGATAATAATGGGGTTGTGGATAGGAGGAAATCCCAATGAAAAAATACGTTTTTATCCTGATCGCGGCGCTCGTCGTGCTGTCCGCGTGTTCGACGGTTTCGTCGATGGTTCCCGGCGTGAATCTTCCGTCGGTCGCCGGCGCCACGGCCCCCCTGGCCGGTCTCGTCGATTTTCGTGACGGGGAGGTTCTCTGCGCCATGGGCACCGACGCGTACAATTCGAATTTCCATACCGCCCGCATCGTGACGCCGGCGTCCGCCGCCACGAAAAACCAGGCCGAGGTCATTTACGTCGCCGACGGCCGCAAGGAATGGGTCAATTACGTCATCCCCAGCAGAAAGGCGGCGAAGGCCGACCTGGCGGTCGGCAAGGTCCTTTTCGTTCCCCACTGGAGCAAGATGGACAAGGACGTGACGGCCGACGGATACCGCAAAACCCCCTGGGAACTCGCCCGGGTCACCTCGACGGAGGAGCTTTTCAAGAACGTCGTGGAAGTCGGCGGGGACAGGTATCTGATCCAGAACGTCCGCGTTCCCCTGCAGGAACCCTGACGGGTCTCCGGGTGACGAAAAAGCCGGCCGCGAAACGGCCGGCTTTTTTTTGTCCCCGCGGAACGCTGCGGTCCCGGCGTCAGCCGTCCACCAGAACGGTGGACCGGAGCGAAACGTTGTACGCGCTGACCAGGGCCATGATGCCCGCCGTCGTGATGTCCGTGTGCCGGCCGGCTCCCCAGAACATTTTCCCCGCGGTGTTCTTGATGCCGATGTAGGCCACGGCCTCGGTGCCCGCCCCGCCGCCCAGCGACTGCTCGTGAAAGTCGGCGATGTCGAAACCGTTGAATCCGCCCTCGCGCATGCTGTCCACGAAGGCGCTGAGGGGGCCGTTGCCCGTTCCCGACAGCCGGCGCTCCTCCCCGTTGAAAAGGACGATCGCATTGCAGGTTATCCTGTCGTTGACGTCCTGCACGGGTGTCGTGGAGTAGCTGATCAGCTCCAGGGGCTCCTTGAAGTTCAGGAAATGGTTCTGGAAGATGTCCAGGACCTCCTTGCTGTCCAGCTCCCTTCCCAGCTTGTCGGAGATGTCGTTGACGATCTTGCCTATGGCGGGATGCATCAGCTTCGGCAGCTCGTAGCCGTATTTCGTCTGCAGGATGTACGCCACGCCTCCTTTTCCGCTCTGGCTGTTGATCCTGATGATGGCCTGGTAGTCCCTTCCGATGTCCTTCGGATCGATGGGCAGGTAGGGGACCTTCCACCGGGAGTCCGGCAGTATCTGGGCCTTCATTTTGTCCATGCCCTTCTTGATGGCGTCCTGATGGGAGCCGGAGAACGCGGTGAAAACGAGCTCGCCCGCGTAGGGGTGCCGGGGCGGCACCTTCATCGCCGTGCAGCGTTCGGCGATTTCCTGGATCCGGGGCAGGTTGGAAAAATTCAGTTTCGGGTCCAGTCCCTGGCTGAACATGTTGAGGGCCACGGTGACGAGGTCGACGTTTCCCGTCCGCTCGCCGTTGCCGAAAAGGGTGCCCTCGACCCGGTCGGCCCCCGCGAGGAGCCCCAGTTCCGTGGCTGCCACGCCGGTGCCCCTGTCGTTGTGTGTGTGCAGGCTGACGACGATGTTTTCCCTGTCCCCGATATGGCGGCAGAAATACTCGATCTGGTCGGCGTAGACGTTCGGCGTGGCTTCCTCGACGGTTGACGGCAGGTTGAATATGATTTTTTCCGACACGTTGGACGGAAGTCCCCCTTCCAGCCATGCGTCGCGGACCGCGGAACAGACCTCGACGGAATAGTCGATCTCCGTACCGGAAAAACTTTCGGGGGAATACTCGAACATAAGATCCGTGTCGGGTATTTCGCCGAGGAAGGATTTCACGAGGCGGGTTCCCTGCACCGCGATGTCCTTGATCTGGTCCTTGGACATGCCGAATGTGACTTCCCGCTGAAGGGGCGATGTGGAGTTGTACAGATGGAGAACGGCGCGTTTCGCGCCCCGGATGCTCTCGAAGGTTCGGCGGATCAGGTGTTCCCGCGCCTGGGTGAGGACCTGGAGCGCCACGGTGTCGGGGACCATTCCGCCGTCGATGAGGGAGCGCAGGAAATCGAAGTCGATCTGCGACGCCGACGGGAACCCGACCTCGATCTCGGTGAAACCGATGGCGACGAGAAGTTCGAAAAAATCCTGCTTCTCCTTCAGATTCATCGGAATGGCCAGCGCCTGGTTGCCGTCGCGCAGGTCGACGGAACACCAGCGGGGAACCCTCGAGATGGCCTTGTCAGGCCACGTCCGGTCCTTCAGGTTGATTCTGGGAAACGGGGCATACTTGCTCATCGTGACTCCTTAAAAAAAAAGCCCGCCGTCCAAGGACAGCGGGCTCGAATTACCGTATAACGACGGCTTAATCGCAAACAGCTCCCCCAGC
>CAZGUL010000060.1:0-10925 GCA_964529055.1 uncultured Spirochaetaceae bacterium | reverse complement strand
GGAGCTTCCCGGCATGAAGGTCCCCAGGATGAAATTCCTCGGAATCGTCGTCCCGCTGTGGGCCAGGCAGTTCGTGGTGCTCACCGGGGCGGAGGTTCTCGTCCAGGGCAGGGCGAACATACCCTCCGGCGGCAGGGTCTGCTTCATCGCGAACCACCAGGGCGCGTTCGACATCCTGCTGATCCTCGGCTACTCCGGAAAGACGCCGGGGTTCATCGCGAAAAGGGAACTCCTGTACGCACCGCTCCTGAACCTCTGGATGCTCGCCATCCGCTGCGTTTTCATTGAAAGGCGGAACGTCCGCAAGAGCCTGGCGGCGATCGACCGGGGAGTGGAGTCCCTGAAAAAGGGCAATCCGATGGCCATCTTCCCCGAGGGGACCCGGAGCCGGGACGGCGTCATGGGCGGGTTCAAGCCCGGGAGTTTCAAGCTCGCCACCCGGGCCGACGCCGTCATCGTGCCGGTCACCCTGGTGGACACCGCCTCCCTGTACGAAAAATACAGGCGGTTCCGGGCGGGAAAGGTCAGGATCGTGTTTCATCCCCCGATCCCGACGGAAAATCTGCCCGCGGAGGAGAAGAAAGACCTCCCGGAACGGGTGCGGCTTCAGATACTGAAGGGCTTTCCGGAAACGGGGGAATGATGACGCGGCGGACCATAACCGAGGACCAGGCAAGGGCCATCATGGAAGCGGGCGACATCCCCGGGGAATTCCGCACCGCGGCCCGGCGGGTCGCCGTCGTGCTGACCCAGGGCTGGTGCCCCCAGTGGCGGGCCATGAACTCCTACCTGTCCCGGATGGAATGGGAAAAGACGGACGACGGCCTGGTGGTTTACGAGCTCGTGTACGACCGCCTCCCCTTTTTCTACGATTTCATGCACTTCAAGGAAACCCGCTTCGACAACGAGCACATCCCCTACGTCCGCTATTACAGGGACGGAGGATTCGTCGGCGAATCGAACTACATCGGCGAGGCGGCGTTTCTCGGGATGCTGGACGGATAGAATCCATGGCCGGCGCCTTCTTCGAACCCGCCTCCGACGGCCGGGTGGAGATCGAGGTCAAAAAAAGCCGTTTTATCGGGACCGTGCGCCGGGTTTCGGGGACGGAGGAAGCGAAAATCCTGGTCCGGGCCGAGCGGGACCTGCACCCCGGCGCCCGCCACGTGGTTTTCGCCTTCATCATCGGTGACCCCAACTCGGAAACCGCCGGCATGAGCGACGACGGCGAGCCGAAAGGCACGGCCGGCCGCCCGGTGCTGGAAGTGCTGAAGGGCAGCGGCGTCCGGAACGCCCTGGTCACGGTGACCCGCTACTTCGGCGGCATCAAACTCGGCACCGGCGGCCTGGTGAGGGCCTACACCGAATGCGCCCGGGAGGCGCTTCGGAACACCCCTGTCCGGGAGGTCCGGCAGGAAAAACGGTACCGGATCGCGGTGCCCTACGACTGCTTCGAAAACGTAAAACACGTCCTCCGTCCCCCGGATTGCCGGATAGAATGCGAGAATTTCGGCGAAACTCCGGTTCTCGTCGTTTCCGTGGCCGAGGAAAAGGCGGAAGAAATCGCGGCCGCCGTGCGGGACGCGAGCAGGGGACGGGCGAAGGTGTCGCCCGATCCGGGGTAAGCCGGTGAGGCGCTTTTGCTTTCGCACCACAAATGGACAATACTAGAACCGGAGGCATAAACAAGGGGAAACCTGTCGCGTTGCCGCCGAATTGAAAACCCCGCTTCCTGAATAAAGACCTTCTCGGGTGAGAATTCTTATCGGAGGTTTTTATGAAAGCGCCAAAATGCATGCTGATGGTTTTTTTCCTTTTGGCGGCGGCCGGTACGGTTGTTGTGGATGGACAGGAATCCCCATCGAAAAACGCGCATTTCGATATCGGGATGAATTTCGGAATCGGCGCCGGCACCTTCGGCGCGGCCTATAGCGCCGAAATTTCCCTCATGGCCAGACGCCGAGGTTCTCCGCGCCATCCGGGGAGGCTCCGATCCGCACGAGGACGCCCCCGCCGGAGGTGGGAACGATTCCCGTCAGAGCGGTTATGTTTACCTGGTGGGTCACCAGAATTACGGGCGGGCCCGGCGGGAGGGACCGGAGAAATTCCCGAAGGTCATCGGTCTGCTTCGGTCCCGACTGCGCCAGGCTGAAGAACGAGTCCAGCGCCGGAAGGGGAACCACGGGACCCAGGCCGAGAAGCTCCGCGGTTTCAAGGCTCCGGCACCAGCGGCTCGAGTAAACCCGCGCCCCGGTCACCCCCTCCGCCCGGAGCCGCCGTCCCAGCTCCCGCGCCTGCCTCCGTCCCTCCTCGGAAAGGTTGCGCTGGGTCGCGCAGTCGCCGAGCCGGAAGCCCGGCGGATCCCCCGTGCCCGGAGCGAGCGCATGGCGCAAAAGCAGGGCCGTACCGGGCCGATTGAGGATATCTCCGGCCGCGACCGGCCGCTCCTGGGAAGTCAGAGCTGCCGCGGTCAGGAAAATCAGCATAACCGACAGGGAAGGTGTTTTTTTCATTCCGGCGTCTCCCGCGGGGCGGCTGCGATGGTTGCCGTCCGGCACGGTAAATGTACGCATCCCGCATGCCCGCGGGCAAATTCATCCTTCCGCTTCCCTTGTATCCGGACAATTTTTTCCGTATCTTATGGCCATGCGTGAATTTTTGCCCCGGATGATCTTCTGGGAGCTCACCGACCGTTGCAATCTTGCCTGCGCCCACTGCAGGGGAGGCGACCACCGGGCGCCCGCGGTGGAGGAGGAGCTGTCCACCGCCGAAGCGACGGCTTTCATAGACTCGGTGGCGGAAAAATATTCGCCCGTCATCGTTTTGACCGGCGGCGAACCCCTGTACCGGGACGATGTTTTCGAACTCGCCGGACATATCCGCGATCGCGGGCTCCGGGCCGCCCTGGCTACGAACGGGACCCTGCTGGATTCCGCTGCAGCCCGCCGGGTGCGGCAGTCCGGCATCACCCGGGTGAGCATATCCATCGACGGGGCGCAGCCCGGATTCCATGACGGTTTCCGTGGCGTTCCCGGTTCCTTCGCCGGAGCCCTGGCGGGCGCCCGGGCCCTGCGGGACGCGGGTGTGGAGTTTCAGTTCAACATGACCGTCACCCGGAGCAACGCGGACCAGATGGAAGCCGTCTTCCGCCTCGCGGAGGCCGAAGGCGCCCGGGGCCTGCACCTTTTCATGCTCGTTCCGGTCGGATGCGGGGTGGAGCTGGCCGAGACGGACATGCTTTCCGCCGACAAGTACGAGGCGGTTCTCGACAGGTTCTGGCACATGAGCCGGGAAACGGCGCTTGAGACGAAGGCCACATGCGCGCCGCACTATGCCCGGATAAACTCCGTCAACACGCGGCGGTTCGGCCGTGAGGCCGCCTCCGTCCCCGGCGAGGGGCACCCGCCGGGACTGTCCGGGGGCCGCGCCTCCGGCGGCCGTCCTCCGTCCCTCGGGTGCCTGGCGGGAACCGCTGTCTGTTTCGTCTCCCACAAGGGCGAGGTGCGTCCCTGCGGCTATTTCGCCGTCGCGGCCGGCAATATCCGGGAAAAATCCTTTCCCGACATCTGGGAGAATTCGCCGCTCTTCGGCGATCTGCGGGATCCGGATAAACTGAAGGGCAAGTGCGGAATCTGCGAATACAAGGTCGTCTGCGGAGGCTGCCGCGCCCGGGCCTATCAGGCGACGGGGGACTACCTCGCCGAGGAGCCTTTCTGCCGCCATGTCCCACCGGGAGCCGGCAGGACATGAGAGCTTTCTCCCCCGCCGAGGCTTCCCTGTTGTCAAGGTTCCAGGCCGATTTCCCCCTCCACGAACGTCCGTTCCGGGTTGTCGGGGACGGCATGGGCCTTTCCGAGGACGAGGTCCTCGCTCTCGCCCGCCGGTTGAAGGAGGAAGGCGTTCTCCGGGACATCACCGGGATTTTCAACGCGGACCGCCTCGGGTACCACACCGCTCTCGCGGCTTTCAGGGTCCCCGCTGCCGTTTTGGAAAAAACCGCCGAGGTCGTCGGCGCCCACCCGGGGGTCGGCCACAACTACGAGAGGGACGGAGCTTACAATCTCTGGTTCACCATCGCCGTGGAACGGGACGTTCCGCTGGAAAAGGAGACGGAAATCCTCGCCGCCCGGGCGGGCGTGGAGGACTTTCTCGTTCTCCGGAACGAAAAAACCCTCAAAATCGGCGTCATCCTCCCCGTGGGGGACGGAGGAAGGCTTGAAGGCAGGCCGGGGGAAACCGCCCCGGCGGAAACAGCGTCCCGGAAAAGGCCCGCGGAAGGCAGCCGGACGCCGGGCACTCTGTCCGATTCCGAAAAAGAGGTGGTCCGCGTTCTCCAGAAGGACCTTCCGCTGGAGAACCGGCCTTTCCACGCCCTGGCCGAACGTTCTTGCGCGGGTTTCGGAGGGACCGAGCTGCTTCGGGCCGCCGTCAGGCTCAGGGAGGCAGGGATCCTCCGGCGGTACGCGGCGGTCCTCCGGCACCACAAGGCCGGGTACAACGTGAACATCATGTCCGCATGGCGCTTCCCTGAGGGCGGAGAAAAGCGGCTTGCCTGTTTCATCGCGGAACCGCGTGTGACGCACCTGTACCTGAGGTCTCCGCTGCGGGGTGCCTGGACGCACAACCTCTTCGCGATGATGCACGCGAAATCGGCCGGGGAGGGCGAAAACCTCGTGGCCCGTCTCGCCGAGGGGTCCGGCCTGTCCGATTATCTCCTTCTTCGGACGAAACGGGAGTTCAAAAAGAAGAAAATCGAGTACCTGGGCGAGCCTTTTTCGCTCCTGAAAAGGATGGAGGCATGATAGACGTCGGGAAATTGTACTGCGGAGGAGTCTCGTCGGGAGACGGTCTGCGTTACGGCCGGACGCCGGCAGGCGGAGTCGAGGGCGTTCCCCACCGGGCGGCGGTTTCGGCGGCGGAAAGGCGGCCCATCGTGGTGTGGAACACAACGAAGCGGTGCAACCTCCGCTGCGTGCACTGCTACACCGATTCCGACGGAAGGCCCGCCCCCGGCGAGCTTTCCACGGAGGAAGGCCTGCGTCTCATTGACGACCTGGCGGCCTTCCGGGTTCCGTCCCTGCTTTTTTCCGGCGGCGAGCCCCTCCTGCGGCCGGACCTGCCCGGGCTCCTCGACCACGCGGCGGGAAGGGGCATCCGCACCGTCATTTCCACCAACGGCACACTCATCGACGGGGACGGAGCCCGGATGCTGAAGGACCGTGGAGTCACGTACGTCGGAATCAGCCTGGACGGCATGGAGGAAACGAACGACCGCTTTCGGGGGTCGGAAGGCGCCTTCCGCCGGGCGATGAAGGGCTTCGATGCCTGCCGGGCCGCCGGTGTCCGGACGGGCCTGCGGCTCACCCTTACCCGGCACAACGTCCGGGACCTGGACGGAATTTTCGACTTCCTCGAAAAGGAGGACATCCGCCGGGTGTGTTTCTACCACCTGGTGTACTCCGGAAGGGGGGGGCTCATGATGGACGAGGACCTGTCCCACGGGGAATCGCGGAGCGCCATGGAGAATATCCTGGCCCGGACGGCGGATTTTTATCTCCGGGGACTGCCGTACAACGTCCTCACGGTGGACAATCACGCGGACGGCGTGTTCATTTATCTCAAACTGCGCGGCCGCGGCGACCCCGGTGCGGAGAGGGTTCGCGAGCTTCTCGCCTGGAACGGGGGAGGCGCCCATTCCACCGGAGTCGGCATCGCGGACATCGACTTCGTCGGCTATGTTCATCCGGACCAGTTCTGGCAGGACCACACCTTCGGCAGCGTCAGGGAACGCTCCTTCGGGGACATCTGGACCGACGAATCGGATCCGCTGATGAAGGGGCTGAAGCACAAGGCGGATTACATCAAGGGACGCTGCCGCCTCTGCGCCCACCGGGACCTCTGCACCGGCTCCATGCGGGTCCGGGCTTTCCGGCGGTACGGCGATCCCTGGGCGCCGGACCCGGCCTGCTACCTGACGGACGAGGAAATCGGCCTGGACGACGAAAAACGGCGGGAACTTGCCGGGCGCGGTGAAATTTTCGCCTGACCCGCGCGCGGGACGCGCGGGGGACGGAGGAACGGGTATGGCCATCCTGTACGGCACCTGCTCGTGGAACTACGACTCCTGGGTCGGCCTGGTCTACTCCCGGCCCCGGAGGACCGCCGCGGAGTACCTGCCCGAGTATGCGGAACACTTTCCCACCGCGGAAATCGATTCATGGTTCTACCGGATCCCCGGCCGGGCGGACGTCCTGTCCTACGCGGCCTCCGTACCCGATGATTTCCGCTTCACCTGCAAGGTGCCCCGGGAAATCACCCTGACCCATCTGCGCGGGTCCGGGAAAAACGCACCCGCGTCAAATCCCCAGTTTCTGTCCCCCCGGCGTTTCGCGGAATTTCTTGCCGCGGTGGAGCCCCTTCTGCCGCGGATCGACGCGATCATGTTCGAATTCGAGTATCTGAACAGGCAGAAGATGCCGGGGCAGGGGGAATTCCTGTCCCGGCTGGACGATTTTTTCTCCTCCGTCCCCGCGGGGCTCCCCTTCGCGCTGGAACCGCGCAACGCGAATTACATCGACGCCGCGTATTTCGATTTCCTGAACCGCCGCGGCCTCATCCATGTGTATTCCGAAAAGCAGTACATGCCCCACGTGTACGACGTTTTCCGCTCACACGGGGCCCCGGCGGCCGAAACCAGCGTAATCCGCCTCCTCGGGGGCGACCGCGGCGAAATCGAGGGAATCACCGGCGGGAGCTGGGACCGTATCGTTCTCGGGAAGGCCGACAAGCCTCTCGTCGCCGGCATGGCGAGGGACCTCAAGTTCCAGGGGAAGAAAGTCATCGTCAACGTGAACAACCATTACGAGGGTTCGGCGCCGCTCTCTATACGGAGTCTCCGGGAGCTGGAGGCGGCGGATTAACGGTTTGTGCAATGTGAAATATTGGGATATATTGAGTGCATGCTCCATCCCCGGTTTTTCCGGTTTTTCGCCCTGTTTCTGCTTCTCGCCGTAACAGCCCTGAGAATGCCGCATCTGGCGGCGGGGGCCGGGGACGCGAAGCGTCCTCTCACCGTTTCGGCGGTCATCACCGGCGACGAGGAAGGCGAAAAGCGGGGTTTCACCGGGCTATTCCTGAAAAGCATCGAACTCGAACTGAAGCTCGAGGGATTGTCCCTGTCCGAAGAGCGGAAACCGGATGTTTTTGTCCGGGGAACCTACGACATCGACGGGAACATGATCGGTTTCAGTCTGTCCGCGGAGGTCCGCAAGAGCGGCGTGGTTCTTTTCTCGATCGTGGCCCGGGAGGAACTCGGCCTGGCGCTGGATATTGTCCTCCTGGAGAATGCCCGAAGGATGACGCGGGCCATCGCCGAGTACCGCCGGGCCCATGAGGACATCTTCAAGCAGCTGGAGGATATAGCCGCGGAAAGGGCGGCGGAGGCCGCGAAGCTTCCGCCGGCTGCCGGAGAAGCTCCGGTTCCCGGGGATGCCGGCGGAAAGCCGCGGGAAGGGTTCGTCGCCGCGGCGGACATCGGCTACTTCGTCGCCGCGGGGGAGGCGGGCAGATATTTCAAGGCCGGTTATTCGGCATCGGCCTTCGGGGGATTCGCCGTCTCGCCCGGGATGGATGCGGGTTTCAGCGCCGGCGTCATGTATTTCACCGCCGAGGGGTATGCGGCGGAGGCGCAGGGCCTGATTCTTCCGTTCGGGTTCGCCCTGCGCTTCCGGCCCGGGTCTTCCGGCCGGATCGTCACCGGATTCCGTGCGGACGCCGGCGGCGCCCTATTCATGGTGATGCCGGAAACCGGGTCCCTACAGTCGAAAATAATTCCCGCCGCCGAGGCCGGAATGACCGTGAATATAGCGGGAAAGAAAATTTCCTTCCATGGGGCGCTTTGCCTGACGGTTTTCTACGAAAGCGATACATTATTATACGGTTTCACTCCCCGGGTCGGTCTGCTTTTTTGACGAGGATTAGGAGGAGGTCGCGCTTTTGTTGCCCGACGGGTACCCGCCAAGAAAAAATTTCCTTGTTATAATAACGGTCCTGTTCCTCGCGGCCTCCTGCACGCAGCCGTTCAGCCTGAAGGAGCTCGTGGACGGGCCTGACGGCAAGGCGCTGACGATTTCCCCCTCATCCACGGTGCTCCAGATCAACGACAGCCTTCCCATCGAAACCTCGGGGGGCATTCCGCCGTACAGCTATTCGGTTGTGGCCGGGACCGGCGTCTTCGTCGGAAACGTGTACACCGCTCCTCCGTCCCCGGGGACGGAGAGGCTCCGGGTGACGGACAAGGCGGGGACGGCGCGGGAAGCGGTGATCACGGTGGAGAACACAAGCGGGGCGGCCCTGGGGATAACGCCGGGAAGCGGGACGGTGTACACGGGGGGAACGATCGACTTTACGGCGGTGGGGGGAACGGGACCGTTCGCGTTTTCCGTTGCGGGCGCCTCGGGAGGCTCGATAAACGCCTCCACCGGTCTGTACACGGCGGGACACTACGCGGGGACGGACACGGTGACGGTGACGGACACCTCCGACTCGTCCACCGCGACCGCGGCGGTGACGGTGCAGGCGAAGCCGCTTGCGATAAGCCCGGCGAGCATGACGGTGTACACGGGGCAGACGATCCAGTTCGCGGCGGTGGGCGGGGACGGAGGATTCGGCTATTCCATCGGGACCAACGCGAGCGGAGCGGCTCTTGCGGGGAACGTGTATACCGCGGGGCAGACGCCGGGAACGGACACGGTGATCCTGACCGACTCCTATGACATGCGGACGAGGACGGCGACGGTGACGGTGCAGGCGATGAGCCTGGTGACGAACGTTGACTACGCGGCGGGGGCGGTGGGCGGCATCGTGTCGGCGGACGTGCTGGCGGGGTCGGCGTTTGACGCCCAGTTCCAGATCACCAATGCCGGGAGCGCCGCGGGAACCCAGCCGATAAGCTGGACGGTGTACGCGAGCACGGACACCGCGATCGGCGGGGCGGACGACAGGATCGCGGCGTCGGGAAGCCTGGGGGGCCTGGCGTCGGGAGCGACGGCGACGGTGGACCTGTCGGACGGCACGGGGGGAGTCTGGCCGTCGGAGGCGGGGAGCTATTACCTTCTGGTCGAGGTGTACGCGGCGGACGACCTGACTCCGGGCAACAACAGGAACCAGTCGGCGGGAACCACCGGGATTTACGAGCCGGTGCGGATGACCCCGGCGGCGGCCTCGGCGTCCACGGGAGGGGATATCACCTTCACGGTGACGGGCGGCACGGGGAGCTACACGTATGCGGTGACCACGGCCGGTTCGGGTGCCCCGGTCTTCGCGGGGGGCGTGTACACGGCGGGTGCCCTGGCGGGAACGGACATCCTGCAGGTGAGCGACGCGGCGTATTCCGGGGCGGGTTGGACGGCCTCGGCGACGGTGACGGTGGCGGCGAAGACCCTGTCGATCAGCCCCGGGACCATAACAGTGTTCGTGAACCAGGCTGTGACCTTCAGCGCGATCGGGGGGACGGGGCCCTCCTTCACCTACGCGGTGTCGGGAACCTCGGGCGGCACGATCAACGCCACAACGGGCGCCTATACGGCCGGACCGAATCCCGGAACGGACACGGTCGTGCTGACGGACACGTATGACGGGCGGACGCGCACGGCGACGGTGACGGTGGTGGATACGGCGACCAACGTGGATTACGCGGCGGGGGCGATAACGAATATCGTTTCGGCGGATATTCTTGCCGGCTCGGGGTTTAATGCCGATTTCTCCATTTTCAACGGCGGCTCGGCGAACGGCTCCAGGACGATCTCCTGGACGGTGTACGCGAGCCTGGATACGGCGATCGGGGGGGCGGACGACCGGGTCGCGGCGTCGGGAAATCTGGCGGGAACGGCCGCGGGGTCGACGACGCCGGTGAGTTTCGGCGGCGTCTGGCCGACGGAGGCGGGGAACTATTACCTGCTGGTGGAAGTGTCGGCGGCGGACGACCTGGCTCCGGGCAACAACAGGAACCGGTCCGCGGGGCAGACGCAGATCTACGCGCCCCTGTCCATAAGCCCGGCTTCGGCGTCGGTGTACACGGGCCAGCAGATCGCCTTCACGGTGACCGGCGGAACGGGGGTTTACGCGTACGCGGTAACCGCGGCCGGCTCGGGCGCCCCGAGTTTCGCGGGGGGCTTGTACACGGCGGGGGCCTCCTCGGGGACGGACTCTCTCACGGTGAGCGACTCATCCCACCCGGCATGGACCGCGACAGCCTCGGTGACGGTGACGGAGGCGCCCGCGGGACCTCCTCCTCCCGTGGGGGACGTGGATTATTACGTCTCCGTGCCGCCCGCTGGGGGAGCTGCTGCCCTGAATTCACCGGTTTCCGCATCCTTCACCGCGGCGAACCAGGGGACGGAGGCGGGGGCGGCTACGGTGTACTGGAACGCCTACATTTCGGCGGACACTTTTTACGACGCCGGCGACACCCAGATAGACTCCGGCAGTTTCGGCGGCCTGGCCTCCGGGGCATCCGTCCCCCAGACCGTCGACGGCGGAACGTGGACCGCCGCCGGGACCTGGTACATCCTGGTCCATGTGACGGCCGCGGACGAGCCGGATGTGAAGAAGGCGAACAATATCCGTGCGAGCGCCGCGTACACGGTGACGGACCCCTCTCCCTCGACGCCGGATTACAAGCCCGAGGGAATCACCATGTACTTTCCCTTCGCGTCGGCCGGCGGCGCGGTTGACGAGTTCTTCACTCTGACCAACATCGGCACGGCGGGAGCCCAGAATGTATCCTGGACCGCCTACGCGTCCTCCAACTCCACGCCGGACGCGGGGGAGGAAATCGGCTCGGGCGTCACGGGACCCCTCGCCGCGGGTGGAAGTCTTTCGAACATTCCGCTCCTCGGCGCGGCCTGGCCCTCCGTGCCGGGCAA
>CAZGUL010000059.1:9318-11020 GCA_964529055.1 uncultured Spirochaetaceae bacterium | reverse complement strand
CGTCGTTCGGCCATTTTATCTTCGGTTCCAGCCCGAAAAAGCCCTCCAGGGCCCGCGCCACGGCGAGCCCCGCCTTCAGGGGCACCGGGTCCACCCGTTCGGGCAGCTCCTCCAGGCGGAAGAAAATCGTGAACATCAGGTTTTCGCCCGGGTTCGATTCCCATGTCCTGTCCGGAAAGCGGCCGCGGCCCGCCACCTGATGCCCCGCCGCGGCCACCGTTCCCGAGGGAAAGCCCTGGGCCGCCAGATTGCGGGCGTCCATCATCGTGGACCCGGTTTCGGGCTTGAAGAAAATGCCGGCCCCCGCGAAGGGGGACCTGATGTTCAGCTTGATCATGAGCGGTATAGTACCCGGCCCCGCTTGATTTTTCAATCATGATTACCCATAGTGAAGACCATGGAACACAATCCGTTTCTGGCCGGCCTGCCCCTGCCGCGGGAAGCGCATTCATTCGCGTTTTTCATCTTCGGCGCCACGGGCGACCTGACGCGCAAGAAACTGATGCCCGCACTGTTCTCGCTGTTCGTGAAGGGGCACATCAGCCGCTTCAAGGTCGTCGGATTCGCCCGCCGGCCCTGGACGACGGAGAGTTTCCGGGCGGAGGCCGCCGCGATGATCGACCGGCCGGAGTTTGCCTCCTATGGCGCAGGCTTGAAGGAAGCCTTCCTGGGCTCCCTGGAGTATATTTCCTCCTCCTTCGAGGACCCCCGGGGCTACGCGGAAATCGAAAACCACTGCGCCGGCTTCCCGGACAAGCTCTATTACCTTTCCACCCCGCCGGCGGCCTACGCGGACATCATCGAAAACCTGGGAAAAGCGGGCCTGGCGGAGGAAAAAAACGGCCGGGCCCGGATCATCGTCGAGAAACCCATCGGCCGCGACCTTGCGGGGGCCCGGTCCCTGAACGACGCCCTTGCCCGGCGTTTCACCGAATCCCAGATATTCCGCATCGACCACTACCTGGGCAAGGAAACGGTGCAGAACATCATGCTGCTCAGGTTCGGCAACGGCCTTTTCGAACCGGTGTGGAACAACCGGTACGTGCGCCAGATCCAGATTTCGGTTGCCGAAAAAATCGGCGTCGAGGGCCGGGGAAACTACTACGAAAGCGCCGGCGCGCTGCGGGACATGGTGCAGAACCACCTGTTCCAGCTTCTGTGCCTGACGACGATGGAGCCGCCGAACGATCTGGACCCGGATTCGATCCGCTCGGAAAAGGTCAAAATCCTGAAGTCCCTCCGGCCGATTCCCCACACGGAAACATCCCTCCACACGGTGAGGGGGCAGTACGCCGCGGGATATATGGACGGCACTCCGACGCCGGGTTACCTGCAGGAACCCGGGGTGGCGCCGGATTCCCGGACGGAAACCTTCGTCGCCCTGAAACTTTTCCTCGACACCTGGCGCTGGTCGGGGGTCCCGATCCTGCTGCGGACGGGAAAAAGACTCTCCCGGCGGGTCAGCGAGATCGCCGTGCAGTTCAAGGAACCGCCGCTTCGGCTTTTCTCCCGGAGCGGCCATCAGGCGGACCGGAACACGCTGATAATCCGCATCCAGCCGGACGAGGGGATAACGCTGAACATGAACGCGAAAATCCCCGGCTACTCCACCGAAACCCGTCCGGTCAACATGGACTTCACCTACGGGTCCGCCTTCGGGGAGTCGCCGCCGGAGGCCTACGAACGGCTCATCCTGGACGCC
>CAZGUL010000059.1:0-9308 GCA_964529055.1 uncultured Spirochaetaceae bacterium | reverse complement strand
GGTGGGAGGAAGACCCGGCGAAACCCGCCCCTTACACCCCCGGCAGCGCGGGGCCGGAGGAAACGAAGCTCCTGACCCAGCGCGAGGGCCTGAAATGGAGAAAACTATGAAAGCCGTATTCGACCCCGCGCGCATCGAACGGGAACTGCACATCCTGGAGAGGTCCCACTCCCCGGCGGAAACCCGGACCAGTCTTTTCAACCTCGTCGTCATCACCACCGGCGGCGAGGCGGGCGAAACGGAGGAAAAACTCCTGGGCCACCTTCTCGGCAAGAGAGCCGCCCGGGTCATCCACATCACCCTGGACACCCCCGGACCCACCGAGGTATCCGTCAACGCCCGCTGCATGCCGGACCGGGAAAACAAGGGCGTCTGCTTCCAGGAAATCCTCATCTCGGCGGGCATCGACGGGGCGGGCACAGCCCCCGGCTCCTGGTCCGCCTTCCTGATCCGGGACATCCCGGTCTATGTTCTCTGGCGCACCGGCTTCGCCCACCGGGACGCCCTGCGCTTCGCCCGCGAACAGGCGGACAAATTCATCATCGACGGGGGTTCCCCGGCCCGGCGCGACGGCGCGGCTTTCGATGACTACCTGATGTCGGTCAGGATAGAACTCCTCGGCCAGGGCATCCCGACCGCCGATCTGGCATGGGAACGGCTCCAGCCCCTGCGCGGCTTCACCGCCCGGGCTTTCGACAACCCCGCACCCCTGGCCGCCCTCCCGGACATCCGCGAAGTCATCCTCGGGGGAGCCGACGAGGCGGCGCTGCGGCTCTACGCCCTGTGGTTCGCATCGCGGCTCGGCTGGAAACGGGCGGGAGCCGATTTCCTGGCCCCCGGCGGAGTCAGGGTGCCCTGCGCCTTCCGCCCGGAAGAGAAAGACGGCGGGGTCCGCGCATTTCTCCGGTTCACCGGGGGCGCCGAAATGGATATCCGCCTGCCCGCCGACGGGATCGCCACGGCCGTATTCGACGGCGAAGAAATACTGTCCAAGGCCCTTGCCCTGCCCCGGGACGGCGAGCTTCTTCTCGCCCAGGTGGACATGCCCGGATTCGACGGGTTGTACGCCGAGGCCCTGGAACTGGTTTAAAACCCTCCCGAAATCGGCGGAAAACCTCCCTTTTGCCTCCCCGGACTCTTGCATAAACGCGGAAAAAGGCGTAATTTTATTCAATAAATTGACATAAATATTCAAACCAAGGGACGGACGTGAAAGAACGGCAAGTTCGCCTGAAGGCGATAAAACGCATTATCAAGAACACCCGCATCGCGAGCCAGGAAACACTTCTCGGTTTTCTGCTCCAGGAGGGGTTTTCCGTCACCCAGGCCACCCTTTCGCGGGACCTGAAACTCCTGAAAGTGGGAAAGATATCCGAAGGGGCCGGAGGTTACTATTACACCCTGCCCGGGGAGGAGGACCGCCGCGAATCGGAAAGGAGTTACATCCAGGATTTTCAGCGCGGCTACGTTTCCCTCGAGTTTTCCGGCACCATGGGAGTCGTCCGCACGCTGACGGGCCACGCAAACAGCGTCGCGCTGGCCCTGGACAACCTGGCCATGGAGGAAATCCTCGGGACCATCGCGGGTGACGACACCGTGCTGATTGTCCTGCGGGAGGGCGTGAAGGGAGAGGACATCATCGGAAAACTGCGGGAGAAAATACCCGATCTGGAGGAATGAGGTGAAAGCGGCGATACTGGGCACCACGGGCTATACGGGTATGGTCCTGCTCCGACTCCTGTCCCGGCACAGAGATGTGACGGACATCATCCCCGCGTCGAGCTCCCAGGCGGGAACTCCGCTTGAGGCCTTCGACCGGGGCCTTTCCCGGGCCATCCTCGAAAAAACCCGCATTTCCGGCGGCACCCTGGCATCGGTGGAGGACGCGGTGAAGGCGAAGCCGGACGTGGTTTTCGCGGCCCTCCCCCACCTGGCGTCGGCATCGGTCTGCGCCCCGTTTTTCGGGACCGCGGTGGTGATCGACCTTTCCGCCGACTTCAGGATCAAGGACCCGGTCCTGTTCGAGAAGGCCTACAAGGAGAAACCGCCCCGGCCGGACCTGCTGGAAAAGGCGGTGTACGGCCTGGCGGACTGGGCGCCGGAAAGCGTCAGAAAAGCGGACCTCATCGCGAACCCGGGATGCTACCCCACCGCGACCCTTCTGCCGCTTCTGCCCCTGGCCCGGGCGGGCCTCATAACCGGCACCGTCGTCACCAATGCCCTTTCCGGAATTTCCGGGGCGGGGCGCAGCGCGAAAATCAACAACCTCTTCTGCGAGCGGTCTGAAAACACGAACGCCTACTCGCCCGGAAAGACCCACCGCCACGCCGCCGAAATCCAGCAGGAGCTGGACCGGGTCCCGGGGGGCCTGGACATCCTGTTCACCCCCCACCTGGTGCCGCTGAAGCAGGGAATGGCCGTGACCACCGTCGTCGAGCTCGCCCGGGACGCGGGCCTGCCGGAAATCGACGCCGTCTTCGCCGAAGCCTACGGCGCGCGGCCGTGGATCGAGCTTCGCGGCTCCGTCATCCCGGAAACCCGGGACGTGCGGGGTTCCAACCGCTGCGACATCGGCCGCCACCTGGAAGGGCGCAGGCTCATGCTGTTCTCGGTCATCGACAACCTGGTGAAGGGCGCTTCCGGACAGGCGGTGCAGAACATGAACATCCGGTTCGGCCTGGACGAGACGGAGGGCCTTCCGGTTCACGGGGAATTTTGAACACCATGAAAAAAGACACCGTTCTGATCAAGATAGGCGGGCGGGCCGCCGCGGCGGAGTCGTCCCTCGCGGACCTGGTCCGGGAAATGGCCGACCTGAAAAACCGGTACGACTTCATCCTCGTCCACGGCGGCGGGGCGGAGGTGAGCCGGATCACGAAAATTTTCGGCCTGGAGCCGGTCTTCAGGGACGGCGTCAGGATGACCAGCGGTCCGGAGATGGAAATCGTCGACATGGTGCTGGCCGGCAAGGTGAACAAGTCCCTGGTGCGGATGTTTTCCGCCCGGGGCATGAAAGCCGTCGGCATTTCCGGTTCCGATGGAGGGCTTTTCACCGGCGCGTCGATCGACCCCGCCGGCGGCAGCCGTACCGGCCGCGTCGAGAGGGTCAACCCGGAGGCGGCCCTGCTTCTGCTCCGGTCGGGATATCTGCCCGTGGTGGCGTCCACGTCCATGGACGCGGAAGGCGGGGCGCTCAACATCAATGCCGACGAAGCCGCGCTGGAAATCGCGAAGGCCGTCGGAGCGGACGCCCTCGTCTTCCTGTCGGACATCCCCGGCATCCTGAAGGACGGCGGCGTGATGATGAGTCTGGACGGGGAATCCGCCCGCCGGGAAATCGAAGGCGGCGTCATCTCCGGAGGGATGATTCCGAAAGTCACATCCTCGCTGGAAGCGCTCCGAAGCGGCGTGAAAGCCGTCGTCATCGGGGAATTTACATCATACGGCGACCTTGCCCTTCTTCTGGGAAGGGAAAAAGGCACCACAATCGGAGAATGAACATGTTCGAGATCGATAAAAACGGAATGGTCCACACAAGCGCCATCCCGAAACAGTACGGCACGGATTTTCTCGTGCTCCGGGAGGGAAAGGGCGTCCTTCTGAAGGACACAACCGGAAAAACCTACCTGGACTTCGGTTCCGGCATCGCGGTAAACGCCCTCGGCCACGGCAGGGACGACCTGGCGGAGGTCGCGGCGGCGCAGATGCGTAAAATCATCCATTCATCGAACCTTTATGCCACCGAGCCGGCCATGACGCTGGCGGCGAAACTCATCGGCTCCGGCCCCTTCGCGGCGGTGCACTTCGGCAACAGCGGCACCGAAGCGAACGAGGCGGCCCTGAAGTACGCCCGGCTCTACGCATACCGGGTAAAAGGTGAAAGATGCTTCAAGCTTCTCTCCTTTTCCAGCGCCTTTCACGGCCGGACCCTGGGCGCCCTGTCGGTGACTCCGAACCCGGCCTACCGGCAGCCCTACGAGCCGCTCCTGCCGGGCACCGAAACGTGCCCCTTCAACGACGAAGCGGCGCTGGAAAAAACCCTGGACCGATCGTTCGCCGGCGTCATCGCCGAACCCGTGCAGGGCGAGGGCGGCCTCACGGCGATGAAGAGCTCCTTCGCGGCGGCGCTCAACCGGCTCTGCCGGAAGCACGACATCATCCTCATCGCCGACGAGGTGCAGACCGGCCTGGGTCGGACGGGAAACATTTTCGCGTCCTCGGCCGTCGGCCTCGAGCCGGACATCGTCACCCTGGCCAAACCCCTTGCCGGCGGGCTTCCCCTTTCGGCGACGCTGATCCCCGCAAAAATCAACGACCTCCTGAAGCCCGGCGACCACGGTTCCACTTTCGGCGGCGGCCCCGTAACCACCGCCGTCGCGTCCCATCTGTGGGACATCATCAGCCGCCCTGAATTCCTGGCGGAGGTGCGCGGAAAAGGCACCTTTCTCGGGGAGAAACTCGCGGACATCGCGGCGCGGTTTTCCTCGGGTCCCGTCCGGGTCGGGGAGGTGCGGGGCATGGGCATGCTGCGGGGCCTGGAAATCCTCGCGCCGGAGGACAGGACAGCCGACGTCATGAAGGCGATCCTCGCGAAAGCCCAGGAAAAAGGGCTCCTGGTTCTCCGCTCGGGCAGAAACGTCGTCCGGATCGCCCCGCCCCTGGTCATATCGGAAAACGAAATCGAAAAGGGGGCCGCGGTTCTTTCCGGAGCCCTCGAGGAAGTATTCGTCAGCTATTCCAAAAAATCATAGGAGACCGTCATCATGTCCGCAGCGAAAAATTCATCGGTTAAAAAAGTCGCCCTGGCCTATTCCGGGGGACTGGATACCTCCATCATCATTCCGTGGCTGAAGGAGAATTATCCCGGCGCGGAAGTCATCGGCGTCTGCTGCAACGTGGGCCAGCAGGAGGACTGGAAGGCCGTCGAGAAGAAGGCCATCGCGTCCGGCGCTTCGAAGATTTTCATTCTCGACGCGCAGGAGGAATTCGTCACCGACTTCCTCTGGCCCATGCTGAGGGCCGGAGCGATCTACGAAGGCAAATACCTCCTGGGCACCTCCATCGCCCGGCCGCTCCAGGCGAAACATCAGGTCCGCATCGCCATCGAGGAGGGATGCGACGCCGTCGCCCACGGCTGCACCGGTAAGGGCAACGACCAGGTCCGGTTCGAGCTCACCTACAAGGCCCTGGGACCGCACCTGAAGGTCATCGCACCGTGGAGGGAATGGAACATCCGTTCCCGGGAACAGGCCATCGAGTATGCCCAGGCCCACAACATCCCGCTGGGCAACATCTCGAAGAAGAACATCTACTCCCGGGACTGGAACCTCTGGCACATGAGCCACGAGGGCGGCGAGCTGGAAGACCCGTGGAACCGGCCGAACGAGGCGATGTTCACCCTGTCCAAAAGCCCAAAGGACGCCCCGGACACGGAGACGGAGATCGTCATCGATTTCGACAAGGGAATTCCCGTGGGCTTGAACGGAAAAAAAATGAAGCCCCTGGACATGATCGCCGAACTCAACCGCATCGGCGGAGAAAACGGCATCGGCCGCGCCGATCTGGTGGAGACCCGCCTTGTGGGCATGAAGAGCCACGGCGTCTACGAGACCCCGGCCGGAACCATTCTCTTCAAGGCCCTCCGGGAGCTGGAAATGATCACCATGGACTCCGAAACCCTGGCGATGAAAAACATGATGGCCCTGAAATACGCCGAGGTGGTCTACGCGGGGAAATGGTTCACCCACTTCCGGGAATCCATGGACGAATACATGAAAAAGGCCAGCCAGTACGTCACCGGCTCGGTCCGCCTGGCGCTCTATAAAGGAAACATCATCATCGCCGGCCGCAAATCCGAGTACTCGCTGTACATCCAGGACCTGGCTTCCTTCGGTGAAAGCGCCTACGATCACAAGGATGCCACCGGCTTCATCAACCTGTACGGACTCGCCACGGGTGTCCAGGCCCTGGTCCACCAGAAACGCCTGAACGTCGACACCGGCCCCGCGGCCAAAATGAAAGCCATGGCGGGCTTCTCGAAGGAGTAACGGGAGAAGAAAATTTAACGCAGAGTCGCGGAGACGCTAAGGAGGAAAAGGGGTAACGCCGGCGTTAACTCGGCCACTTTTCCTCTGCGTCTTTGCGTTAGATCCTCTTTCTCCGTGCCTTCAACCAGGTTATTAACGCAGAGACGCCAAGGGGGAAAGAGATTGCGCCGGCCTTTAACTCGGCCGCCTCCCCGGCCCCTCTTCCTCCACATTTTTGCGCCTTTGCGTTTTTCGGAGAAAAGTAACGCAGAGACGCAGAGTCGCAAAGGGGAAAAGGGGGGTTACGCCGGCTTTATACTCCGCCGCCTCCCCGGACTCCTTTCTCCGCGCCTTTGCGCCCTTGCGTTAACCTCTTCTCTGCGCCTTTGCGTTTTTCAGAAAAAGTAACGCAGAGCCGCAGAGACGCTAAGGGGGGAGAGGGGTTGCACCGGCATTTCACCCGGCCGCCCCGCCTCTTTTCTTTCTCCGTGCCTTTGCGCCTCCGTGCCTTTGCGTTAACCTCCTCTCAGCGTCTTTGCGTCACCTTCTTCTCCGCTCCCCGCGTCTTTTTCTGGCGAAAATACTTCCCCGTGTTACAATGATGAAGGTAAGGAGAAACATCTCATGCGCACACTATTCGCCGTCACAGCATTCTTCTCGCTGCTCGTATTCGCCGCCGCCGGAGTGTCCGCACAGGACTGGTCCCTGAAGGACGCGGGCGTCGGCCTGGTAATCCAGGATGCCGACTACAGTAAAACGCTGAAAATCGCCGAGCGGGGGGTCTCCTTCGACCTGAAGGCCTTGTACGAAGGCGGCGCATTGGCCGGCAAATACCGGGGGAACCAGGTCTTCGCCGCGTGGCTCGCCGGCCCGCACACCGACACCTTCCTCAACAGCAACGGCCTTCCCGTGTGGACTTATAAATATACGGTCACCTACCCGGGCGGCAAGACCTTCGAGGGAGGTCCCGGCGGATTTTACGTTTCGGGATTTGCGGTCGTACCGCTCAGCATCGGGGGCGACCCAAGCGGCGCGTGGAAGATCGACTGGTACATCGTCAACCGGGATACGGGGGAAAAAAGGCACGTGGGAACCTCCGAATTCACGACCACCTGGTGAGAGCCCCGCACCTTCAACCAGGTTATTAACGCAGAGTCGCTAAGGGGGAAAAGGGGTTGCGCCGGCATTAAACTCGGCCGCCTCCCTGTCCTCTCTTCCTCTGCGTCTTTGCGCCTTTGCGTTTTTCAGAAAAAGTAACACAGAGCCGCAAAGGGGAAAGGGTTTGCACCGGCTTAACACTCCACCGCCTCTTCGTTCTCTCTTCCTCCGCGCCTTTTCGTTTTGCGGAAAAAAGTAACGCAGAGCCGCGGAGACGCAAAGAAATCAGCAATCGGCCCGGTCGCTTTCTCCGTCCTCTCTTCCTCCGCGCCTTTGCGCCTCTGCGTTAACCTCTTCTCTGCGCCTCTGCGTTTTCTTCTTTACTTTAGGCCGCTATTGATTTGCCCGCCGCTATCGGGGATAATTATCGGTATGAGTCGCAAGCCGGGTATATTCATTTCCTGCCTGGTCCTCGCGTTCGCGGTTTCCCAGCCGGTCCACGCGATCAACGGAGGAGTTCTCGGCGGGATCTCGGTGAACTGGCTCGGAGGCGATTCCTGGCATGACGCGCTGGATGAATTCAACGCCGATAACCATGGGCAGCCCGAGCTCGTCTACGGGGCCTTTCTGGAATTTTCGTATTCCGACCGGGTGTCCTTCCGCCCCGAAATCCAGGTCATCGCCGCCATGGGTGAAGGAACGGGCACGCTGGCGGGCCTGCCCTCCCGCATCGAAGCGACGGCCAGAGTCCTGCATGTTCCCCTGTTTGTCTGCGGACGATACCCTTCCGGCCCCGGAAATTTCTACGGGCTCCTCGGTCCCACCTTCAACTTCTTTCTGACGGACATCAGGAACGAGTCGACCCTGATGGGGATGGACACGAAAGCATCAGAAAACCCGTACTACGGCGTCGTCATCGGGGCGGCCGCCGGCATCGGATACGAGCTGCCGATCCTGTCCGCACGCGTCACCGCGGACCTCCGCTATCACCGGTCCCTCACCCCGATCATGGAAGAAGGGGAAGACAATTTCCAGAGCGCCGTATTCATGCTCGGCGTTTCCCTGCCGATTCCCACGGACTAGAAGCGGCCTTCTCTCCTTCTGTGTTTTTCCCCCCGCCACCAGAAAAGAATGGGCAGGGTGGAACCGAAGAGCATGATGCCCCCCGACACGAACGACGCGGCGAGCCCGAAGCCCTGGGCGATGGTGCCGAAGAAGACGGGGTTGATGAGCTGGGCGAGCCTGTTTCCGGTGAGCCTGATGCCCATCGCGACGCCCCGGTCCTCCCGGTTTGTTCCCTCCGAGACTGTGGCCATCGAGAGCGGCAGCGCCATCCCGAGCCCGATCCCGACAAGCACGGCGTTCGCCGTCAGCATGAAAGCCCCCCTGCAGAACGGCGTGGTCCCGATGCCCGCCGCAAGGATGAACAGGCTCGCGATGAGGGCGGGAAACGTGCCGCCCGCCAGACGTACGAGACGGCCCATGAAAAACCGGAACGTCATGGATACGAAGCCCCGGATAGACATGTACAATCCGATTATCGTCGCCGAATACCCGAAGTCGCGCAGAAGAACGGGATAGAAGGTCGTCCGGGCGCCGTCGGCGAACAGGACGACGAAGCTCGAGAGGATAGCGATGAAGACATACGGGGAAAAATAAGACAGAAAACTCTTGCGGGGTTTCTTTTCCCCCTCCGCCGGCTTCGGGACCTTTCCGATTCCGCCGGAAACCAGTTTGAACAGCGCCAGCGAAGTGATCCCCATCAGGATCCCGATGAAAACCCATGTCATCCTGTTGCCCGCGGTGTCGATCCAGATTCCGGCGATGAGAGGCCCTAGCATCTGGCCAACAGACGACGCCGTGGTGTACCAGCCGAAATCGAAGTTCGGGTCCCTGTCTTCCCCCAGGGAAGCCACGTGGGCCTGGGCACCGAGAATAAAAAGAATTTTTCCGATCTCGAAAACCACAAGCCCGATGAAAAGGCCGGCGATGGACGGAAAGACGGCGAGGAACACACAGGAGGCCGTCATCAGCGCGCCGAAGACCTGCATGAATTTCCGGGAGCCCCAGACATTTACCAGCACGCCGCCGGGGATCCCCACAAAAAGGGACCCCAGCGCGCTGACGCTTATGACAAGCCCCAGAAGGCCCGGCGAAGCGTTGAGATCCAGCAGCATCAGCGGT
>CAZGUL010000058.1:5011-11131 GCA_964529055.1 uncultured Spirochaetaceae bacterium | reverse complement strand
CTTCCGGAGCCAGGGCCTCACGGTCCATCAGCCCGACATCGAAGCCTTCAAGAAGGCGACCGCCGACATGCCGGTCAAATTCCGCAAATGGTGGATCCGCTACGGCGAGGATCTCCACAAACGCATCCAGGACATGAAATAACCGCAAATTACGACGCACCGATACGCGGGTGCGCGCCCCCCGGGGCGCGCACCCCATTATAGTATAAGGATGGGGTATGTTCAAAAAACTGTATGACCATTTCGAGGAATATTTCACGTGCGTTTTTTTCCTCGTCATTTTTCTGCTGATGGTCGTCGGCGTTTTTCTCCGGTATGTTTTCGGCATTTCCTTCGCGTGGAACATAGAGCTTTCCCGGTATAGCTTCGTCTGGCTCACCTTCGTCGGCGCCGCTTACGTGCGCAGGGACGACGGCCATATCAAGATAGACCTGTTTTCCAAATACGCGATGAAGAAACTTCCGCCCGCGGGCCGCCTCGTGTACTGGACGGTGGTGAAGATCGTCATCATCGTATACCTGGCCCTTCTCATTTACTTTTCGTACACCCTGTCGATACGCTCCTGGCGATTCAAATCCCAGGCGATGCAGATTCCTCAGTTTTTTCTGTACATATCCGTCGGCATCGGAGCGCTCATGTACATAGTGCGGGAGATCGTCGACTCGGCGGTAAAGTTCAAGAAACGCGAATTCTAGGGCGGGGAGATACGTATGGTCTTTGTAATGATTGCTGTTTTTTTCGTGCTGCTGGTTCTCGGTTTCCCGATCGCCTTCGCGCTCGGGATTCCGTCCCTGGGATACATCATGCTGGACGGCTCGATTCCGGATTTCGCGGCCCTGCAGACGATGGTGGGGGGCGCGAACACGTATCCGCTTCTGGCGGTGCCGTTCTTCATCTTCGCGGGCAGCCTGATGAATTTCAGCGGCGTAACGACCCGCATCTTCGATTTCTCCACCAAGTGGGTCGGCCACATCAAGGGCGGTCTCGGGCACGTCAACGTCGTGGCGAGCATTATTTTCGCGGGGATGTCCGGCACGGCCGTCGCCGACGCGGGGGGCCTGGGCATCATCGAAATCAAAGCCATGCGCGACGCGGGCTACGACGACGACCTGACCATCGGCATCACCGCCGCCTCCTCGACCATCGGTCCGATCATTCCGCCCAGCATGGTGGCGGTGATCTACGCGGTGGTGGCCTCCGCTTCCGTCGGGCGGCTCCTCGCGGCGGGCCTCATCCCCGGCCTCCTGATGGGCGGCTGCCTGATGGTCATGATTTACTTCATGGCGGACAGATACAAACTGCCCGTCGAGCCGAAAACCACATGGAAGGCGAAACTGGTTTCCTTCCGGACCGCGTTCTGGTCCATTCTGACGCCCATGATCATCCTGGGCGGCATCTTTTCCGGGGTTTTCACCCCCACGGAGGCCGCGGGCATCGCCTGCGCCTACTCCGCCGTTCTCGGTTTCTTCATATATAAGGAAATGAACCTGAAGCTTTTCTGGGAGGCGGTCCGGACCTCCGCCTACGCGACGGTCCAGCTCATGTTCATCGTCGTGTCCGCAACCCTGTTCGCGTGGATCCTCGCCAAGGAGCAGATTCCCCAGGCGGTGGCGAATTTTCTGCTGGCCAACGTCAGCAATTATTACGTTCTCCTTTTGCTCATCAACGTCGTCCTGCTCCTTGTGGGCTGCTTCATGGAAACCGTGGCGTCCATCAACATTCTGGTGCCGGTTTTTCTGCCCCTGATAAAGCAGATGGGCATCGATCCCGTGCATTTCGGCATCATGATGATCCTGAACCTGGTTATCGGGGTTATCACGCCCCCCTTCGGTACGGTATTATTCGTATTGAGCAGCGTGGCGAAGACGCCGGTGGACAGGGTCGCGAAGGCTACATTCAAGTTCTTTCCTCCCCTGCTGATCGTCCTCTTCCTGATAGCCGTGTTTCCCCAGCTAACGCTGTTTCTGCCGAACCTGATTTTCGGCATAGCAAAATAATGTAGGAAGGTGCATCCATGTCGTACGAAGAAATGAAAACAAACAGGCTGAAGCAGCGGGCGTTCCTGAAACTGCTGGAAATCAAAGATTCGGACATGAGGGTCCTGACCCTGTTCCAGGGCAAGACCGCCGTGGACAAGGGCATTCATATCGGCGGGGCTTTCTCCGCCATCGTTCCGCTGACGGCGCTCTATTTCGGGGACATCATGAAGTACGACGTGGAGCAGCCCACCCGGGAGGGGCAGGATCTCTTCGTCATCAGCAAGGGCCACGGCATCGCGGCCCTCGCGTCGGTGTATGCGGACCTCGGCTATTTTCCCGAATCGTATCTGGAAAAGTCCCGGGGGCACGACAGCCTTCTGAACGGACATCCCGGCCCGATCCTGCCGGGACTCCACACCGCGACGGGACCCCTCGGTCAGGGCATCTGCGTGGCCCAGGGTTTCGCCCTGGCCGCCCGGTGCGGCAAGACCTTCGACGTCTTCGCGCTGACGGGAGACGGCGAAATGCAGGAAGGCGTGCTGTGGGAAGCGGTGATGCACGCCGGGGCGAAACGGCTGGACAACTTCTGCGTGATGATCGACAAGAACGAAGGCCAGCTGGACAATCCGAAAAACCTGCTGTACCCCATGAGCAGGATCGACGAGATTTTTGCGGCCTTCGGCTGGAAGGTTCTCAGCGTCGACGCCGGCGGCTACGAGCCCGTCCTCGGCGCCCTGCGGGAATTCAAGTACGGCCCCCGCTGCGGGCGGCCCACCGTCATCATCTGCAACTCCCGGAAGGGTTCCGGCGGAATTTCGAATTTCATGGGCGGCCACAAGGTCGACTTCACCGACGCAATCGCGGACCAGGAAATCCTGCTGCAGGAACGGCGCCGGCAGGCCCGCGTCGCGGACCTGGAAGCGGTCTTCGCGGAGGCGGAAAGCGCGGCGGAACAGACCGCGCTCCGCGCCTTCGTGACGGCGGCGGCGAAGAAAATGAACCTGGTTTTTTCCGCCGGCAAGTCGGGCGTCGCCGTAAAGCCGGCCAAAAGGACGGTCAAAACCAGGCGGGCCCCGGCGCGGGACAAGAAGGTCTCCTTCGCGGCGGACAAGCTGCCGGTCCTCGATCCGGCGAAGCAGTACAATGCCCAGGACGTCATCACCGCGGCGATGAAGGTTTACGCGGTGGACCCGCGGGTCATGTCCGCGGACTCGGACCTGGCCACCACCAGCGGTCTCGAGCAGGGCGTCGGCTACGTGGACAACCGCAGGGCCATCAACGTGGGCATCGCTGAAGCCAACATGATGTGCGTCGGCGAAGCCTACGCGGCACTGGGCTACAACGCGTGGGTCAGCACGTTCTCCCCCTTCTTCGACTGGAAGGTTCTGCGCCGCATCGCGGTGAGCCACCAGGAACGGCTCGAGGCGATCGAGGCGAAGAACGGCTGGCTCGCGGCGGGACACGGCCTGGACCTGACTTTCCTCGCCACCGCCCCGAACCTGGAAACCAAAACGAACGGCGCGACCCACATGGGCAACGACGACTCCCTCGTGTACGACGGGGTCGCGCACCTGAAGATCATCGACGCCTCCTGCCCGCAGCTGGTCCTCGGCATCGTCAAATGGATCATGGAGGGAAACCGCGGCCTGGTGTACCTGCGCATTCTGCGCTCCGGGGCCCCGGTCCTGTATCCGAAAGATTTCCGCTTCGAGTACGGCAAGGGCTGGTACGTTTCCAAACCCGCGGGCGCCGGGGCGTACATTGTAAGTTCCGGCCGGGGCGTGTACGAGGCCCTGGAGGCGGCGAAAATCCTGGAAGGCCGGGGCGTCAAGGCCGCGGTGGTGGACATGCCGTCGCCGGACGAGGCGCTTATAAACGAGCTCTACGAGACGGGAAAGAAGGTCGTCATCGCCGAGCAGAACAACGGCTACCTGTGGACCTACTTCCGGAAGTTCCTGTTCAAGCGGCCGGAGGTGAAGCCGGGCAGCCTGATTCCCGTCAACCTGCTGGACAAGAACGGCAGGCCCCAGTTCATTCATTCCGCCACATACGCCGAGCTTCTGGAGCACAACGGCCTCGCGCCGAAGCAGATCGCCGACAGGGTGATAAAGGGATAAAAAGGAATGAAAGGACTTTTCAAGACCGCCCCCGGCGACGGGAACATGGAGCTGCGGGATACCGAAGTTCCGAAGCCCGGGCCGGGGCAGGTCCTGGTCGAGGTCAAAGCCGCAGGAATCTGCGGCTCCGACCTGCACATCTACCACTGGGACATCGCCTTCGCGATGAGGCCCCCGATGATCGTCGGGCACGAGTTCTCCGGCGTCATCGTCGAAAACGGCCCGGGGGTGGACGGCTGGAAACCCGGCGACCGGGTGACGGCGGAACCGTCGGCGATCATCTGCGGGGAGTGCCGCTACTGCCGTACCGGGGCGTACAACCTCTGCGCCAACCGCCGGGTCATGGGCTACTGGGTGAACGGGGTCTTCGCCGAATACGTGGTCGTCGGTGCGCACCGGCTTCACCGCCTGCCGGACAGGACGAGCTTCGAGGAAGGGGCCCTGACGGAGCCCCTGGCCTGCTGCGTCCACGCGGTGCACGAACTCACCGGCGTGGAGGTCGGCGATTTCGTCGCCGTCACCGGACCGGGGGCAATCGGCCTCCTGTGCGCCCAGCTCGCGAAGGCCGAAGGCGCCGAGGTCATGATGATCGGGACCAACGCCGACAGGGACAGGCTCGCGACGGCGAAGTCCCTGGGCATCGACCACTGCGTCAACCTGGAGGAAACCGATCCCCTGGTCTACGCGCAGGAACGCACGGAAGGCTACGGCGCGGACGTCGTTTTCGAATGTGCCGGCGCCGGCCCCGCGGCGGCCCTGGGAATCGAGCTCGCCCGCAAGCAGGGCAAGTACACCCAGGTGGGGCTTTTCGGAAAACCGATCACCCTGAACTTCGAGCGGATAGCCTACAAGGAGCTCGTCGTGACCGGGTCCCTGTCCCAGCGGTACACCGCCTGGAAAAGGACCATCAGGATCATGGAACTCGGCAAGATCGACCTGCGGGCGGTGATCTCCGACACCTTCCCGCTGTCCCGCTGGAAGGAAGCCTTCGATAAATTCGAAGCCAAAAAAGGACTCAAGATCCTGCTGGACCCGAAGGGGTAGGGGATGAGAAACCGGTACGATGGGAATGCGACCGAACACATCCACCAGAAAACCGTCGTTGCCCAGGTCATGGAAAAAATCAAGGAGCTCATCACGTCGGGGCTCTACAAGGTGGGCGACAAGATTCCCACCGAGCAGGAGCTGGCGGAGAGGTTCGGCATAGGACGGTCCTCCATCCGGGAGGCCGTCAAGATCTTTCAGTACCTGGGCATCCTGGAATCCCGGGTCCCCAAGGGAACGTTCCTGTGCGGCCGCTCGCAGATTTCCACCGAAGCCATCGCCTGGGCCATCCTGCTGGGCGACGACGACATGTGGGAAATCATCGAGCTGCGGCAGGTCATCGAGGAAAGGGCCTTCCTGAACGTGATGAGCCGGTATGTAAGGGACAAGCAGGCCCTGGATGTCTTTGTCGGCCGGCTCCAGGCTGAAGTTGAGGCGATGCGCGCCGCGGCCGCCGGGCATTCCATCGAGGAACTCAACCGGGCGGATTACAACTTTCACGCCGTCATCATCGGGGAAGGCGGAAACAATCTCTTCCGGAACATCTACCGGACCCTCCATTCCTTCATGCGGGAGGAAATTTTCAAAACCTACACCGCCATGGAAGACCTGGGGGACGTCTCACGGGACCACCAGGAAATCGTCGACGCCGCGGCGAGCGGGGACCTCGGGCGGGCCGTCGCCCGGCACAGCGCGCACTTTTCCCGGATCAAGGGGCTCCTGACGCCGAAAATGGCGGCGCAAAAGAATTAGGTTGACACATACATCATATCATCATACAATACAGGAAGGCGGCTGCCTATCATATTTATTTCGGAGGTTGAAATGAGCGCCATTCAGGCAAAGGGGCCTCTCCACAAGATGTCCCTGACAACGCCCACGGAGTTCTGGAACGACTCCTGCGCGACCGGTGAACTGTCCTACGCGATCGAAAACGGTGCCACCGGCGGGACGAGCAATCCGATCATCGTCGGCCAGGT